>JAKSPR010000363.1 GCA_024404655.1 Clostridia bacterium
AGGACGGGATGCCGTCGGACTTGAGCAGTACCTCGTCACGGTCGTTTTCCGGGATTTCGAGGGTGCCTTTAACAAGGTCGGTGACCTTGATCTTCTTGTCGGGGTCGCCGTCTGCCTTCATACGGAGCACGAAGGGATGACCTGCGGCAACATGCGCCTGTGCCTCTTCCAGAGTGATGGCACGGTCACGGAGGGTCTGTTCCCGCTGCGCGGTGTCGTCCTCATGCCAGTCGCGGGCCTTGATCTCAGCCTTCTTGTCGACGGCATTCAGTGCTGCGAGTTCTTCCTCTGTGGTGAACACAGGGTAGGCGAGGCCGTCTGCGACCAGCTTCTTTGCAAAGACGTGGTAAATGGCTGCGCGCTGGCTCTGGGTGTAGGGGCCGTAATCGCCGATATCGCCGCCTGCGGCTGCGCCTTCATCAAAGTTGATGCCGTAGTGGGCGAGGGTGCGGATGAGGGCCTCCTTGGCGCCGGGGACTTCACGTTTGGCGTCGGTTTCCTCGATGCGGAGGTAGAATATACCGCCGGACTGATGGGCAAGACGCTCACCGACCGTCGTGGGGAACAGTCCGCCGAAATGAACGAAACCGGTGGGGCTGGGTGCGAAACGGGTGACCTTTGCGCTTTCGGGGAGGTTTCTCGCAGGGTAGCGCGCCTCGACCTCCTCCGGGGTCTCTGTGACTTCGGGGAACAGGAGATTTGCAAGTGCTTGATAATCCATGATGATTTCCTTTCGTCGGGTGTTTGAAAGAGATAAATATACTATAAGTATATCACGTTTTTGTCCGCTTGTCTATTCTTTCGCGGAAAAAAATGGAGGTGATCGCAGTTTTTTTCACGGATATTGTGAAGAAACTGTAAATTCGGATGCTCTTTCGTGGATAGGCGGGGAAAGCTATGATATAATAAAAGAAGTTTATGCAGAAGAAAACAATGGTCTTGACTGGAAAGGAGGCTTTACCCATGGAGGAAGAACAGCTGCAGGAGAAAGAAACCGGCGGCGGAGGGAACACGCAGTCTGCGGGTGAGCCGAAACGGGAATACGAAAAGCTCGGAATCAGAGAGACGCTGTTCGGAAACGGCGGATGGAAATCGTGGCTTTTAATCCCCCTTTGTCTTTTGCTCTGCCTCGGTCTCTATTACGCGGCGGTGGAGCTGAGCCGGATCCGGTTCAACAGTGCCATTGAAGCTGTCAATGAAAGAGAAACAACCACGCGTACGGACATGACGTATTATAACCGTCTCACCGCCCGCGAGCAGATGATCTGGGATGCGGTACACGATGCGGCAAAGGATCACGACCATCTGACGCCGATTCTGCCGTTCCCGCCTACGGAAGAAGAATTTGAAAACGCTATGAATGCGGTTTTCTGTGATCTGCCGGAGTACTTCTGCCTTGATATCACAGACTGCGTTCTGGAAACTTCGGAACATACGGGCGCTGTGGAGCTTGCCTATCTGGACGGGGGTGAGAACGGACATGCCGCGCTGCAGGGGGTCATCGGTGCCATGGTATCGGAGGCAAAAACTGCCGGGGACGAATATGCGGCAGCTCTTGCCCTTCACGATGCGCTGACAGAGAAATCCACGGTTGCCGGCGACGGAGCGTCGGGATGCGGAAACGCCTATGCCGCCCTTGCAGGCGGGACTGCCGACAGCTTCGGATATGCTGCTGCTTACAAGCTGCTCTGCCGGGAAGCGGGAATCGACTGTGATATTGTACTCGGCACGGTGAACGGCGTCCCCCATGCGTGGAACTGCGTGACGGCAGACGGCAAAACGGGTTATACCGATGTGATGTGGGATGACTGTCAGATCGACGAAGTTCTCCTGCCTTTCCACGGCTATTATTTTCTGACGTATGCCGAGATGGCAAAGGACCACTCAGCCGACGCACCTGCGCTCTGGCAGGCGGGAGATGCGGGATATGATTTTTACACCTACACCGGGCGGACCTCAACGGAGGACGAGCCGCTGTCGGCGGTATTGGAACGGCTGCTCCGCGAGGCAAGAGCTTCGGAGGTCGGCGATATCGAGCTTCTTCTGCCCACGGATATGGAAGATTACGAACTGGAATCCGCACTGCACGCGGCGATTGCCGTTGTCAATGCGGATGAGGAAAGTGGGGGTGTGCGGCTCCGGACTGTAAACCGCATCTATCACGCCTCCGATACCCGTCCGGCCTGCACGGTGCAGTTGTTCTATGAAGAAAACGGCTGACGGGAATACAGAAACGAAAAAGAACACCGACGCTCATACCGAGGATCGGTGTTTTCTTTCTGTCCGGGATCTTATTTCAGCTTGACGGTCACTTTATTATCCTGAGAATGGAGGCAGATATAGCCGTCCTTGGTGCGGTAGTAGGCAAGGCCCTTATCGGCAAGGAGTGAGAGCACTTCATAGGAGACCTCATGGAGCTTGGAATCGGTGATGAGCACGTGCATGGGAGCATACTGTTCCAACATGGTTCCCAGGTCGTCAAACCACACGCCGTGGTCGGGGAGCATGAGGACTTTATAGGGGCCGGTCTGCTCTGCCATCATTTCGGCGATGCGGGCGGTGCCGATATTACCGGGGATGAGGAAAGTATTATTGCCGTGGGTGAGGGCGATCGCCATGGACATATCGGCCTCGGTCTGATAGATGACGGGATTCTTTGCAGGGGTGAGTGTGAAGGTCACGTCGTCAAAAGCGGCATCGGTGGGAACGGAGATGGGGTATAGCTCCGCACCATGGGAGAGGGCACTGCGCAGGAATTTGGTATAGCGGTGTCCCGTGGGATTGTATTCGGGATAATAGATTGCCTTGATCTTCACAGCATCATAGAGCTTTTCAAGGCCACCGATATTGTCGGTGAGCAGATTGGAAACGATGACAGCATCCAGTGTGTCGATTGCCTGTGTTTCCAGATAGGCAATGATTTTGTCGGCGTCGGTGTCGTCCTTTTCACCTGCATTAACAAGGATGGTGCAGTTCTGGGTAGAGACGAGCATTGCATCC
>JAKSPR010000364.1 GCA_024404655.1 Clostridia bacterium
TGGAGCCTCCCTCCATCCTTCCGATCGGTTTTCAGGCGCACGCGCCTGAAAACATCCCCCCGGCGGAGCCCCTTTTTTCACGCTCCGCGTGAAAAATTATCCGCAATCTCTTGCATTTTCCCCCGTGTTATGCTATAATACACTATCATTATTGTATATTAACAAGGAAAAAACCACCAAGAAAGGATGAATCCCCATGTCAGTTATCGTTCCCGCAGGGTACAAATCCCTCCTCGACATCCGCCAGACGGAAGTCGCAATCAAGAAAGTCAAGGATTTCTTTGAGCGAGATCTTGCGATCCAGCTCAATCTGACCCGTGTTTCCGCCCCTTTGTTCGTAGACCGCAACAGCGGCTTAAACGACACTCTGAATGGCGTTGAGCGCCCGGTCGGCTTTGATATCAAGGGAATGAATTACGATATGGAGGTCGTTCATTCTCTGGCAAAGTGGAAGCGCTATGCTCTCAAGCATTACGGTTTCCGCCATGGCGAGGGCCTTTATACCGATATGAACGCCATCCGCCGCGATGAGGATACCGATAACCTGCACTCCGTTTTCGTCGACCAGTGGGACTGGGAGCGCATCATTGATAAGGAAGAACGCAATGTCGAGACCTTAAAGAGCATGGTCCGCCGCATTTACCGCGCGATCCGCCATACGGAGCGCTATATCGCAGAGGACTACGCTTTCTCCGGCCTCATTCTCCCCGAGGAAATCACATTCATCACCTCCCAGGAGCTTGAGGACCTTTACCCCGACTGCACGCCCAAGGAGCGCGAGCATAAGATCGCAAAAGAAAAGGGCGCGGTGTTCATCATGCAGATCGGCGGCGTGCTGAAATCCGGCATCATCCACGACGGACGCGCACCGGACTATGACGACTGGACCCTGAACGGCGATATCATTGTCTATTATCCCGTCCTCGATATCGCACTGGAGCTTTCTTCCATGGGTATCCGTGTCGATGAAGAAGCCCTCATCCGTCAGCTCAATGAGCGCGGCTGTCCCGAACGTGCGGAGCTTCCTTTCCAGAAAGCACTTCTGAACGGCGAGCTGCCCTACACCATCGGCGGCGGTATCGGTCAGTCCAGACTCTGCATGTTCTTCCTGCGCAAGGCACATGTCGGTGAGGTTCAGTCCTCCGCATGGACCGAGGAAGATCTGAAGATCTGCCGCGAGAACGGCATCAACCTGCTGTAAAAATCCGAAAATCAAAGAATCGGTGTCCCCCGGATGACGGGAGGCACCGATTTTGCATTTTTACCATTCCAGCTCAATGACAAGCGGCTCTGCCGGATAATCGTCGACGGGGATCTTCCAGACGGATGCGTAGGGCTTTCTTGCCACGGCGTCGCTGTCGTTTTTGCAGGGCAGAACTTCATAGCGGATGGGAAGCTCCTCTCCGCTGTTGAGCAATCTTGCCCGGACGGGAACAGCCTCCGGTGCTTCCAGCGTCACGGCGGTGGAGGTCAGCCCCGCATAGAAGTGCAGATAGGTTTTGCCGTTTTTCTCAACAGCCACATATTTTGCACCGCCTGCGACTTTGCAGCCGCGGCTGTCGGGGGTAGTGTCCTGCAAAGCATCCCGCACCCGGTTATACCAGTCACCGACACGAAGGACAAGACGCTCCGCTTCCGGCGGGAAGGTACCGTCCGCGCGGGGACCGACATTCAGAAGATAGCTGCCGCCCATGGCCATGATCTTGTCGATGCTTGCCATCAGATGATGGGCGGAATAGTAGTCCTCTTTTTCACGATATCCCCAGCTCTGTTCACCGACAGACTGACAGGCTTCGGTGTTGTTCGGGAACCGCTCTCCGTCCGGAACCGTGCGCTCCGGGGTGGAAAAATCGCCCTTGTCATAGCCGCGGTCATTGATGAGGATATCCGGCTGTAGGCTCCGCAGGTAATCGTTGACTGACGGGTCATCGATCATGGGTGGGATATCCCAGAAGAATGTATAAATGGGGCCGTAGTTGGTGAGCAGTTCTTTCACCTGCGCTTTGACGAAGGAAAGATACTTTTCATGGTCGGCGCGCTCCGGGTATTTTGCCTTCCACTGGTGGGAGGACGCGGCATTATAGGCGTATTCGTTATACCAGTCGGGATTGGAATAGTAGATGGACAGCCGCATCCCGGCCTCCCGGCAGGCGTCGGATAGCTCCTTCAGCACGTCCCGCCCGTATGGAGTGTGCATGATATTATAATCGGTTTCCTTTGTGTCCCACATGCAGAAGCCGTCGTGATGCTTTGCCGTGAAGCAGATATACTCCATTCCGGCGTCCTTTGCGGTTTTTACCCACGCGCGGGGATCGTAGTTTACGGGGTTGAACTGATCCTTGAGAGCTTCATACTGCTCATAGGGCCAGTCTGCCCGTGCCAGCGCTTGCTCATGGAAGGCGGGAATTGCGTAAATGCCCCAGTGGATGAACATGCCGAATCTGTTTTTCATGGTCATGGGAAGATTCCTTTCTCTGCAGGAACGCACTCGTCCTGTGCTTTTGCTCCATTATAGCAGGATTTTTCACGGATTGCAAGACCCGGAAAGAACGCTGAAAGAAAAATGCAAAAAAGCAAAAAATAATTTCAAAAACTGCTTGACAAAGCGATGAAACTATGGTATACTATAGAAGTACCAAACAGAATAAACAAATGGCGGAATAGCTCAGCTGGCTAGAGCAATCGGTTCATACCCGATAGGTCGTGGGTTCAAGTCCAACTTCCGCTACCAGGCCCGTTGGTCAAGAGGTTAAGACACCGCCCTTTCACGGCAGTATCAGCAGTTCGATTCTGCTACGGGTCACCACGAAAAAAGCACTTGCGAAAGCAAGTGCTTTTTTCAGTGAAATCTGCTGCCGTGGGCTGTGTATGAAATACACTGCCGTGGGCAGCAGGTGAAATGCGCTGCTCCGCAGCGCGTGAGAAGGTACAATGATGGATAAGAAAACGCCGGGTGCGGTCTGAGTGACTGCACCCGGCGAATGTGTT
>JAKSPR010000365.1 GCA_024404655.1 Clostridia bacterium
ATGATTTCAGCGGAACGCCGGTAATGTTAGAGGATGTATCCGGATCTGAATTTGTCACTGATGATGGTGAAACTTATTTTTTCGGGAAAAAAGCCTATCGTACAGATGGCGATTATGCAGCAAGAATATACCAGGATGGGAATTATTCTCGCGACATCATCGGTATATTCAGCGCAGATGGTCGTCTTTTGAAAATGATGGACTGTGATCTGAATTATAACAGCCTCTTCTACGCCCGCTATCTCAAAAATGGTGAAGTATGGTTAATGGGATACAATACCTTTGATGACGAAGGACACAATACTGTCTGCGTGGATGTTGAGAAGGAGACCATATCTTTCCGCAATGTACCGTTTACTGAAGGTGATATCATCGAAATGGATGACGGAAACATCCTGATTCCGCACACGAAATTCGAGGGTTACGCAATGCTGTATCATCCCGATACCGATATGGCAGAGCCGTATATCCGTTATACGGAAACCGAAGAAGCCAGAAAGGCAATTTCCATTCTGTATTACGAAGACAATGCCTATATTATCAATCAGTCAGGCATTTACATGCAGAGCCCGGGAAAAGACGAAACAAAAATCCTCGACTGGGATCATTCCGATCTTTCCTGCCTGCAGTTTGAATTTATCCGTATGCTGGATGAATCCCGGATTCTGGTTTTGTATAACGATACTTTCCTAAAAGAAACCTATCCTGCAATCCTTGTACCCATCCCGGAACGGCATATTCTTGCCAGAAACGAAATTACCATGGCTTCCATCGGTATGTCCATCAATACAAGACAGCTCGTCAAGGAGTCTGTCTGTGCCTTCAACCGGAATTCCGATACCTATCATATTTCACTGACCGACTATGATGCCATGGCTTACGATCATGTCAGGTCCGATACCCCTCATGCTCCAAACGGAAGAAGTATTCCGGATCCCTCTTTTGAGGCCTTTGAAGCAGATGCGCTGAACGATCAGCGATTTGATATCTATCTGTTTGGTGAATATGAGACAACCGCCGTCTATTCCAAACTGAGCGGCCTGATGATTCAGAAAAACTACCGGACAATGATGGATAAACTCCATCTGTTCGGAGCACTTCCGGATATGGATGACTATCACATTCTGCCAAGCATCAGCCATGTTTTTGAGAAAAAGGGAACTATGACCGCGGTGCCCCTCTCCTTCCATTTCACAACTATGCTGACCCTGCCGGAAATCGTGCCGGATGGAAAACAGCTCACCCTTGATACCGTCTATCAACTTGCGGAGGACTGTGATCTTGAACATGTGCTCTTTTCAAACTGGGTATCGCAAAATCTGAACACGGTCATGCAGTTCCGCATGATCGACAGGGACAGTGGTACTGCACGCTTTGATTCCGATGAATATGTCCGGTATCTTGAATTCTATCCGGAAATTGAGAAAAAGTATATCGCCAATAAAGGTGTGCAGCACTACACAGCCGGGGATGTCAGCATGAAATACTCAGGCAAAGCTCCCGGTGAAGCAATGGCTGATCGGGAGTATGATTTCCTGCTTCTGGATATTGTCGGCGGACAGGATTTCTGGTTCTTGAACTATATCTTCCAGAATACTCCGGTCAACTTCTGCGGTTTTCCGGCTGAGGAGGGAACCACCCATTTGTTCTATTCGGATATGACGCTGTGTCCCGGTATGGATGCCAATCAGGATGGTGTCAGAGCTTTCCTTGATTATATGCTGTCCGATGAAGTACAGTGCTCCGATGGCCTTATGTCAGCTTCACTTCCTGTAACAGAGAATGCGCTTTCCTCTCTGTTCTCGGAAGGTTATGGTTACTATTTGCCGATACAAATGATTGATTCTTTCACACTGAACTGTATTGCTGCGTCAAAGAATCATGATGAGCAGCTGTCAAATGCGTATGAGGAAGTCCCGATTCCAGGCACATTTGCAAATCAGCTCTATCATGTTATTGCAGACGGCATTTTCTGCCCGCCGGAGGATGAAACGATTACCGATATCATAAACGAGGAGTACGCTGCCATCGTCAGCGGCATCCGTGATTGCAAAGCAGCTGCGGATATGATTCAGAACCGCGTACAGCTTTATCTGAATGAATAAGGTTTAACGGTACAGGCAAATGGGTGATTAACAGAGAAAGGATAGTAAAACATGAAAACAAAGTATTTCTTGCTCATTGCGTTTCTTGTGTTGATTTTGTTTACTCTGATCTCCTGTGAGAAAATGCCGGTCAGTGCAAACACCATCACCCATTCCAATCATAACCAGGTCATCGAAAAGACCTCTCTCGCGGTGGACGCAGAGGAAGAACTCTATTACGAAAACGTCTCCCGTTTTCTTCCGTTTTATGATGAAAGCGGAATCAGTGCGGTCGTCCATGACTATCGAAGAATCGGGGATCGATACTATGTTCTCTATTTTCCGCGGGGCAGCATGCACATGATATTGGCAGAATTTACGCTTGACGGTCAGAAATGCGGAGAAAAGATAGTATCTGATCAAGTCATCGGCGGCCTCTATTCGATTTACGACCCAGATTCCATTATCGTCATGATGCCGGATTATAAGGAACTGGTCATTTATCTGAAGCGTTATAGCATTGACGGAGAACTGCTCGAAACATCTTATGCGATCGACCAATATCTTGTTGGCCTTCCAAAGCGCCTTCTTGTGCTTGACAATGATTGTGTTTGTCTTGCCAATGGATACGATATGTGGTTTTTCTTCGATCTGGCAAAGAAACCGACACATGTGGAAGCCCCCTGTCTAGTCACCTATATGGAAAAGGTTGCAGAAGACGAATACAGGGTATTCGGACGTGAGGGGACCATAGGTGACTATATCATCGGAACGATAAACCCCAAAGAACACAAAGGTGAACGGTTCATATACTCGAAAGAGATGGAAAATGCAAACGGGCTGTTTGTCGATGCGCTTTATTCGGTTTACATGCACGGGGAGTATTACAGCGTGTGCGCTG
>JAKSPR010000366.1 GCA_024404655.1 Clostridia bacterium
CGGTTCCGGGCAGAGCATGCGGCAGGTTTCGCGCGCTTTCAGATCGAGGCAGACCCGGTCCCGTTCCGCTGCCGGGATCTCCGAAAGGTCCGGGTGGGAACTGCATTTCGTAAAGACATGAACCTGCGTTTTCAGCTTGTGGCGGAGATTGAGCTTCCTCGGCCCCGTCAGGCGGCAGGTATTGTTGTCCACCCTTGTATGAAAGATCGCCGTTGTGTTCTCATCAAGGCCGGAGATGGGAATGTTCTGCCCGAAAGTGTTCTCAATGGGACAGATGTGCAGGGTCCCGTCCTCCGCCATATAGACAACAGATGCGGAGACTGTGCCCTCCAGTTCCGCTTTTTCTCCACTTAGATAGCGTCCTGTCACACGGGGCTCGGCCTGTACCCGAAGAATTTTGCGGATATCCGGGAGATAATCGGGCAGCGTGTATTCGCATCCGGTCTCGGTCTGGGCGTCCCCGTCGTAAAGCAGAGCGCAGACGGTATCCTCGCTTTTGTTCTTTTGCTGTTTCATATCAGACATATTCTGAAATTCCTCCTGCTGTTCGGTGTTTTTTGATTTTACGTATCCGATGATGTACCCGTCGAATATCTATGCAGACGGTGTAGGATTTATGACGGATTTCCGCCCGATAATCTGGGTGCTGTGAGGTATGCCCGCAGCTTGTCAAGGGCCGCTTTTTCAATGCGGGAGACATAGGAGCGGGAGATTCCCAGCTTCTGGGCACACATTTTCTGCGTGACTGCCGGAGCTTTCCCAAGACCGTAGCGAAGGACGATGATCTCACGCTCTCTGTCCGAAAGGACCGTGCGGATGCCGTCCCGTGCTTTGGCGGAGCTGATTTTCAGATCAAGGTCCTCTGCGATGGTGTCCTCCGTTGCGATGATATCCATGTAGGTGAGAGGGTTCCCGTCCTTGTCGGTGTCGATGGTTTCCGCGATGGAGACCTCCGCATTCAGTTTTTTCTGGGAGCGGAAATGCATAAGGATCTCGTTCTGCAGACAGCGGGAAGCGTAGGTGGCAAACCGCGCACCGTTGCTGCAGTCGAAGGTATCCACGGCTTTGATCAGTCCGATAGTTCCGATGGAAACAAGATCATCCTGATTCTGCGCCGCCGCATAGTATTTCCGCACAATGTGGGATACCAGCCGCAGGTTGTGGCTGATGAGCCGCTCCCGCGCATTGGCAGAGCCGTTTTTCATTTCCTCAAACAGCCGCCGTTCCTCGGCAGCAGACAAAGCAGGCGGGAAAGCCTGCGCTCCGGCAACCTGCAAAAAGACAAGAACGGTCCCGGAAAGCAAAAGTGCCAGCCCCTCCTTGAGCATACAGAACCCCCTTTCATGATAGTTCATCTTATGCGGGTTCCTCAACTGGTATGCCTGGAAAGTTTACGGGAAGTTTATATTATATTGATATAATGATTTATGTCGGAAAATAATAATGATCAAAAAACAGACGGAAACGAGGGAAAAAGCGGATGTTCAACAGACACGATGTCAGCCGGAATGCCTGCCAGCTCTATGGCGGTCAGGCAGAACAGGGATATGATTGGTGGTGGCATTCCTTTACAGGATATCATGAGAAAACCGGAGAGCACCGTTCTTTCTTTATTGAGTTTTTCTGCTGTAATCCCGCATCTGGCGGTGATGAACCCGTTCTCGGCCAGCTGCCGGAAAACAAGTCTGCCGGAAAGAAGCCTTCCTACGTTATGGTGAAAGCAGGATCATGGGGAGAGGGCGCCGCACAGCTTCACCGCTATTTTGGTTGGAAGCAGGCAAAGGTATCAATGGGCGTCCCGTTTACCGTTCATGCAGAGGACTGTTTCCTTGGCGAAACCGGGACCCACGGCAGCATCTCTGTCAGCAAAGAGGAAGCGGAGGCTAATCCCGCGTGGATGTGCGGTCACGGTTCCATGTCATGGAATCTGAAAATCGACAAAAAGATCGCATTCAATGTCGGTTACGGCGCAGGACCTCTGTTCCGGAAAATGCAGCTATTTGAGATGTTCTGGCATGCAGAGGGCATGAAGACCGCTTATGAAGGACAAGTGATCTGGAACGGTGAAACGTATCGCGTATCCCCGGAGGATTGCTATGGCTACGCCGATAAAAATTGGGGCAAAAATTTCACCTCTCCCTGGGTCTGGCTGTCTTCTGACAATCTGATGAGTGAGATCACAGGGAAGAAACTCGAAAACAGCGTCTTTGATATCGGCGGCGGATGTCCGAAAATCGGGAAACTGGCATTGAAACGGAAACTTCTTTCGGCGTTCTTTTATGAGGGCAGAGGTTATGAGTTCAATTTTTCAAAATTCTGGACCTTCACAAGAACGAAATTCGACTGCCGTGAGACGGAACAGCAGATTATCTGGCATGTGGAGCAGAAAACATGGCGCAGCCGCATGGTGACGGATATCACCTGTGAAAAGAAAGATATGCTCCTTGTCAACTACGAAGCTCCGGACGGGGAAAAACGTCATAATCGTCTGTGGAACGGCGGTACCGGACGAGGAACGGTCACGCTTTATCATAACGGCAAGTGTGTTGACCGCATTCATGCGGAAACCGTCGGGTGCGAATACGGCGAATATGATATATAAAATGAAGGCCTCTCATCCACAAAACAGGATGAGAGGCCGTATTTGTCACAGTTCTTTTCAAAAGCAGCGTTCCTTGCGCTGCTTTTTACAGGAATCCAGATTCCCGCAGCGGTAGCAGAGTTCATTTTCAAGAATATCATCTGAGGAAAAGGCGCAGATGTTGTTGAAGGTCGTTTCTGCAATATTGTTCAGTGCTTCTTCGGTCAAAAACGCCTGATGGGAGGTCACGATGACGTTGGGCATGGTGATCAGTCTTGCCAGGGTGTCGTCTCCCACAATATGACCGGAGAAGTGTTAAAAGAACAGATCGGATTATTCTTCGTAAACGTCAAGGCAGGCAGCACCGACTTTGCGGGATTTGATGCTTTCCCGCAAATC
>JAKSPR010000367.1 GCA_024404655.1 Clostridia bacterium
GAGCAAAATTTTTGCAAAGAATATTTTTTCCCGATGTGGTAAATCGACCTCTGCTACCGCCTATGGATGAGGGCATTGAAAGCAAGCTAAATCACATGACGGATTTTGCCTTCTCCCATCGCCTATAGGTAGAGGCTTTTTCTGTTTTGCTGCTGTAGATGATCCCCATCCGTGCGACTGGGAAGTGGCCGCTCGTGCGACCAAGAAGTAGCCATCCGTGCGACCGAGAAGTGGGTGTCTGTGCGACCGGGAAATGGGTGTTCGTGCGACCAAGAAAGGGGTCAACTTTAGACCGATATTAGACCTGAGCGGAGACCATCCGCATGTTACAACAAACTATCAAAGAAATTCATGCTTTGCCATGAGGAAGGAGCGTCAGATGAACAAAATGTACAGCCGCAAGGAAGCTGCGGCAATGCTCGGAATCAGCGTGTCCACGCTGGACAACGCAAGGAACGCCGGTGAGATTTCCTATGTTCAGTTCGTGCCCGGAGGCTGCGTCTTTTTCACAGATGATGGTCTGAACGAATATATAGCGAGCTGCACTCACCGTGCCAGAAGAAAGCCGAAAAATATTAAAGAAAATGAGAGGGGGAACCGATATGAACAATCCGAAAAATGATTCTACGAAGGGAAAAAACAAGTATCGCATTAACGCAGACGGCGCGATCACCGTCCACAATTATCTTGCCGCTGAGCTGCCTACCGTCGTCAACACCCTGAAATCCGGCAGAACGACCTATCGCTTCATCGGCAGTTATGACGGATACCGCAGTTTGTCTTCCAAGCTGCTCACCCACATGGTAAATGATTCGGAGGCATTGCATGACAAAGATGATAAATTCACAGATGAATGATATACTGAACACGAGCAATCCCGTCATGGCAGACTGCCCGCCTATGAAGGAGGATTATGAAATGACACGGCAGTCTGACACAAACATTACAGCCCTGTATGAGCGTCTGTCACGCGACGATGACCAGCAGGGCGATAGCAACTCGATCCTGCATCAAAAAGCTATGCTCGAAAAGTTCGCCCGTGAAAATAATTTTCGGAACATTCGCCATTTCACGGACGACGGGTACTCGGGTACGAACTTCAACCGCCCGGACTGGCAGCGCATGATTGCCATGGTAGACGCGGGACAGATTTCTACCGTGATCGTCAAGGATATGAGCCGAATCGGCAGAAACTATCTGGAAGTCGGGATGTATACCGACATCAAGTTCCCGAACAGCAACGTCCGCTTTATCGCCGTAAACAACGGCGTGGACAGCGCTAATCAGCAGGAAAACGATTTCACTCCGTTCCTCAACATCATCAACGAATTTTACGTCAAGGACACGTCCAAAAAGATTCGTGCGGTGATGAAGAACAAGGGTGAAAGCGGCGAATACCTGTGTACCAATCCTCCGTATGGGTATCGGAAAGACCCGGAGAATCCCAAGAAGCACTGGCTCGTAGATGAAGAAGCGGCACAGGTCGTCAAGCGCATTTTCTCGCTCTGCATGGAGGGCTAGGGCCCTTCGCAGATTGCGCGAAAGCTGAAAGCGGACAAAGTGCCTGTACCTACCGTTCACGCTGCGCAAAATGGAGCAAATACTCCTGCCAAAGCACCGGATGATCCGTATAACTGGGCTCCGCGCACGATCTCCGGAATTCTGGACAAGCCGGAATATCTCGGTCATATGGTGAACTTCAAGACGCATAAGCAGTCGTACAAGAGCAAAAAGAAGATCGACAATCCCAAAGAAGAATGGATGATCTTCCCGAACACTCACGAAGCCATTATTGACGAGGAGACTTTCACCAAAGTGCAGGAAATCCGAAAGAACAAGCGCCGTCCCACGAGAACCGGCAAGAGCAATATGTTTTCCGGTATTGCCCGCTGTGCAGACTGCGGAGCGAAGATGTACTACTGCACCAGCAACAACTTTGAAGCGCGGCAGGATCATTTTGTCTGCTCCACCTCACGGCGGCGAACAACGGAATTCTGCGAAACGCACTTTATCCGTGCGGTCGTGCTGGAAGAAGGCGTATTGGAGAATATGCGGCTTGTGATCTCCTGCATTGCCCACCATGAGGACGCTTTCCGGCGTGCGATCGGCGCAAGAAAAAGCGATGAGGCGAAGAGAGAGCTTGCGTCCAAGAAGCGGACGGTGCAGAAATCCGAAAATCGTCTTGCGGAACTGGACAGGCTATTCAAGCATATCTATGAAGATATGGTAAACGGACGGCTGAGTGAGGCAAGGTTTCAAATGCTCTCGGACGATTACGAGAAGGAGCAGGCAGAACTGCGGAACAGAATCGAATTGCTGAACGAAGAAATTGAAAGACAGGAAGATCAGGCGGAAAATGTTGATCGTTTTATCCGCACGGCAAAGAAGTATCTGTATCTGGAAAAGCTGACGCCGACCATACTGAACGACATGGTGAACGCCGTGTACGTTCATGCACCGGACAAATCCAGTGGACAGCGGGTACAGGATGTGGAGATCAGCTACAACTACGTCGGTATTCTTCCTGCCGCGTTGCTCTACGATTTACGAAACGCTGAAACGGCATGACCGAAGCCATGCCGTTTCAGAGAAAACATCTTATACTGTTTTATTGGACCGCCTCATCATGGGTGGTTTTGTCATCTTGTAAAATTTGTTTAATACGAAATCGATGTTATCTGGGGGATCTTCTGCATCAGTTTCAGCTGCTCTTCGGGGGTGAAGACCGAGGTGCCGCGGACGGAGAGCTCGAGGACTATGCTGTCACCTTCGTCTTCGAGTTTGGACTTTGTAACGGTGAGGCCTTCTTTCTTGAGGCTTTCAACAATGTCTGCTATGCTGTCGCAGGGCTTTGTGCCCTTTATTGTCAGCGTGGTGTTTGCGAAGAGTTCGTGGTCGAGCCTTGAAAAGCGCGGGTTGGAAAGCACCAGGAAGACCATGAGTGTCAGGAATATG
>JAKSPR010000368.1 GCA_024404655.1 Clostridia bacterium
TTGAAGGTCTCAAAGAAACACTCCTTGAGAAACAGAAGTTGTTTGCCGGTTATTTTTCGGAAAACTGCAATATCATTGACCTTGGTTTTGCTGACGACATTGACTCGTCATTTTCTGCGCTGAAAAGGGCACAGTGTGAAGATCTTGACGCTCTGTTTATCGTCATGGCAACGTATATTCCCTCTGCTGTCGTGTTCCCCTTTGCAAAATATCTGAGGATTCCGCAGATTCTTGTGGCCCTGCAGCCCCTGCAGCGTCTGGATTATGAAAAGACAACCACTTATATGCAGCTCTGCAATGACGATATCTGCTCCATGCCGGAGTTTTCCGGCGTTTATACAAGGCTCGGCGCAGAAAAGCCTTTTTTCCTTGTGGAGACAGCATCGGCTGACGAAAAGATCAGAAGCCGCGTACAGGCCTTTGAACGTGCGATCACGGCATTGTCTGCATTCCGTTATGCCAAATTCGGATATCTCGGTCACACCTACGACGGTATGTACGATATGAACACCGATCCGACTGCATTTTCGGCAGCGTTCGGTGCTCATGTGAAGATGCTTGAAATGTGTGAACTTGCGGAATATGTGGAAGGCGCATCGGAGGATGCCGTCCGTGCACGCATCGGGGAGATCCGGACGATCTTTGATATCCGCGAACCGTCAAATGATCCTCTGACTGATTTTGTCCGGGATGAAGATCTGATCCTTGCCGCCCGCTGTTCCGTGGGCCTTGATACTCTTATTGAAAAGAACGGTCTGAGTGCGCTTGCGTATTACTATAAGGGTGAACACGGCAACCGTTATGAGCAGATCGCATCGAACCTCATCATCGGAAATTCGCTCCTGACAAGCCGCAATATCCCGCTTGCCGGTGAAGCTGATCTCAAAACCGCAGCTGCCATGCTCATCATGAACCGGATCGGCGGCGGAGGTTCCTTTGCTGAGCTGCATCCGTTTGACACGGTGGACGATATCATTCTGATCGGTCACGACGGACCCCATAATATCAATATCAGCGACGGCAGACCGGTTCTGCGCAAACTGAAAAAATTCCACGGGAAACCCGGGGCCGGAGTTTCTGTGGAATTCAAACTGAAAAACGGTCCGATCACGCTTCTGTCCTGTTCCGTCGGAGGTGACGGCAGAATGAAGCTCATCTCAGCCGCTGCCGAATCCATTCCCGGTGCGATTCCCCAGACCGGAAACACCAACACCAAGTGCCGCTTTGCCATTCCTGCGGAGCGGTTCGTGGAGCGTTGGTGCGAGGCCGGACCTACCCACCATCTCGCCCTCGGTGTCGGCGATCACAGAGAAGAAATCCGCCTGTTTGCAAAAATGGCGGGAATCATGCGGGAAGAAGTTCTGTAACGAAAGAAGATTCCCATGCTCGACAATGAATATAAAATCACAACGACTGCAGGCCGCGTGTGTCTGGAAATCAGCTTGAAAGCCTTTGGCTGGGATAAAACCCCGGCGGGTTTTGAAAATGTCGCACGGAAGCTCTTTACCCAGTGGGCGCCGTTTCTCCGCTATGCGAAGGGCGTCGCCGTGCTGCTATGGACCAGCGACGGCAGTGAAATTCTCGAATATACAGGCGATCTTTCCATGGCTTTTGAATGGTGCAAATACATTGGCATCGGCAACTGGGAACGTGGAACCGATGTGGAACACGATCCCAGAACCAAGGATTTCCATCGCTATCCCATCCACTACATGGAAAATCCGCCGGAAATGACTTACGGCGACCTGAAAAATATCATATCCACCCTGAAACGGGTCGGAAAAGAGCTGACCGGACTTCCCGTTGATGTCGGTGAGACCTTCGATCCCGGCCCCGAATTTGCGTATTCGCCGTTCAAATATGAGCGTCACAGGGAAGTGTCCGTTGCCGGCGTCATCATGGAGAATCTGTGGATGCACTGCGGTAAGCGGCTGAAGGCGGAAGATCATGCCTATGCCGGTTATCCGGACGGCATCCCGGAGGGGACCCCGGTGGGAGAATTCCTCGGACGGCAGTTCATGGCGATGAAGCGGGACCTTGGCTTTGATTACATCTGGCTTTCAAACGGCTTCGGCTTTTCTCTTGCTTCCTGGAACTGGACGGGAGAACTGTTCGACGGTAAACACTTTGACTTCACGGGAGCAGCCGCAATTCGTGAGAGCATCGCCGATTTCTGGAAGTATTTCATGAAAGAATTGGGAGATACCCGCGTGGAGACTCGCGGTTCCAATCTGTCGGCAGGTATGGATATCGCTGCTCACGGCTGCCCCATTGACGAAATCTACCGCCAGAATATCGTGGCTCCGCCGAACTCCCCATGGGCACCGCTGAACTACCGCTTTGGTCTTGAGCTTGCAGGCTTCATGACCCACATTGCCGAACTTCCCGAAAAAGGCTTCAATATCCGGTATTATATCCATGACCCGTGGTGGATGAATTCGCCCTGGTTTGACCGCTATGACCGCAGTCCCCACGATATCTATCTGCCGCTTTGTATCGCGCGTCTGGACGAAAATGCGGAAGTCACAAAGCCGTTCGGTATCGGATTTTTAAGTGCAGACGACACCCGCGGACGTCTCCCCGACCGCTGCCCCAATGAAGTCACCCCGCACCTGCTGACCGCCTTCAACGACTATCCCGACGAGGCCGGTATCGTGACATGGGTCTATCCCTTTGATACCTACTGCGAAAAGGGGCTGCGCAAGGGAAAAATGGACGAAATCTTCATGGACGACTGGTTTATTGAATCCGCTGTGGACCGTGGACTTCCCCTGAATACCGTGATTTCCGATCAGAATTTCATCAAAGCCGACAAGACAAAATGCGGGAAAATTCTTGTTACTCCCGTGCCCGACGGCGGAAGTGCGCTGGAAAGTGCACTCTTTGAAGCCATAGATAAGGGCGTCGGCATGATGCTGTTCGGCAGCATGAAAAACGCTTCGCAGAAAC
>JAKSPR010000369.1 GCA_024404655.1 Clostridia bacterium
GTATCGGCAGTAATGTCAGATATCTACTCAACAGTTCAAGTCCCGCAAATCCCTGTTTTCCAGACAAAACAAACGAAAGGCGGCATCACTTATGAAAAATCTCGATTTATCGGCATTCGTTCTGCAGGGCGCAGAATCGCTCGGTGACGGATGCTATCGTTTTCCCAAGAACCAAAGTACATCCCTTGTGCTTGATTTCCCGAAAGGTACCTTTGCGGGAGAGCCGTTTGCTGAAGAGCAGTATCTCTCCATGGACGTCACCGCCTGCGGAGGAAGCTCCGCCGGGTTATGCTGGCTGTTCTGGGATTCCGATCATGACTGGTCGGACATGAGCATCAAAATGGGCGTGCTTCCCGGATTGAAAACCAGACTGGCGCTGCCGTTCTCGGCGCTGTCCGCAAAGACCCTGTTCATGCCCAGAACTCCCGGCAAACTGAAAACCGTCGTCGGCGGGCGTCCTCTGTATCCCGACCGTCTGCACCGCTTTGCCATCTGTGTGGACAAGACCCCCGAAGACCTGATCCTGAAAATCGAAAATGTGACAATTCTGGATACCGAGCCCGACTATCCGCTGGAACCTGTCAAAATGGTGGACGCGCTCGGTCAGAAAAAATGTACGGACTGGCCCGGAAAAACCAAAGACGCGGATACGCTTATCGCAGCACTGCAAAAAGAAGCCGGAGATGCCGACGAAACGCCTCTCCCCATGCGCTCCCGCTATGGCGGTTGGACAGGGAAGCGGTTTGACGAGGGAACGGGCTTCTTTGCTCTCCACCATGACGGACGACGTTTCTGGCTCAAAGACCCGGATGGCTATGCGTTCTTTTCCATGGGTTTCGACTGTGTGAGTGCCGGTTCCGACTGCAATCTGCAGGGCATCACGGACCTCTGCGAAGAGCTTCCCGATGAAAACGCTGTCGGCTGGTCCCATAACCGCTGGAACGGAAAAGAATGTACCAATTTCAACTTCTTCACCCATAATCTCTCCCTTGCTTTCGGCGACGATTTCTACGGTACATGGGCGGATATGATCCGTACCCGCCTGATCCGCTGGGGCTGCAACACCATCGCCTGCTGGAGCGATATTGACTTCATCCGCCGCGAGAAAATGCCTTATGTCCTCATCGGTCCCGGCTATCCGACCACGGAAATCCGTATCTTCCGTGATTTCCCGGACGTTTATTCAGAAGACTTTAAGAATTCAGCGAAAGCATGGGCGGGATTCTTAAACCCCGTAAAAGAAGACCCGAATCTGCTCGGTTACTTCATGTCAAACGAACCCCAGTGGGCTTTCGTCAATAATCTGAATATCGCCGCCTATGCGCTGAATACACCCGAAATGACCGCGACCAAGCGTCATATCCTTGATACCCTTTCTGAAAAATACGGGACAATTGAAGCTTGCAACGCTGCATGGGGAACGGCTTTTTCCTCCTTTGCAGCAATGGAAGAACCTTTTGACGCAACAGAGCTTGCCGGTTCCGCACCCGATGATCTAACCGATCTCAGCCGTGAGATGATCCGTACCAATATCCGCATTCCCGCAGAGGCCGCAAAAGAAGCCGACCCCAATCATCTGAATCTCGGCATCCGCTACGCATGGTTGTCAAGCCCGGTTCTTGCCGCAGGATGCGAATATACCGATGTGTTCTCCTTCAACTGCTATCAGATGGATCCTTATGATACCATCGAACGCTTCTCGGAGATTACGGGAAAACCCGTCATCATCGGCGAATTCCACTTCGGCGCTCTCGACCGCGGTATGGACGCAACAGGTCTTCGCGGCGTTACCACCCAGGCCCAGCGCGGCGTGGCTTACCGCCGCTATATGCACAGGGCCGCATCTCATCCCATGTGCCTCGGAGCACATTATTTCACCCTCTACGATCAGGCGTATCTCGGCCGCTTTGACGGCGAAAACTATCAGATCGGCGCGCTGGATGTGTGCTCCATGCCTTATTCTGATTTCATCGAAGGCATTGTAAAGACCCACAGTGAGCTGTACGACGTTGCCGACGGAAAACTGCCTGCGACCGAAGAAACCGCCGAAGAAATTCCCGCTATCGCATTTTGAAATAACGTTTTTTATAAGGAGTTTAGAAATGGAACACATTTGGGACTTATCCATCCTTTATACCGGATTTGACGATCCGGCTTTTGCAAGAGACCTTGAAGAACTGGACAGACAGATTGAGGCTGCAAAGGCTCTTTCCGACCGCGCTGACAACGACGATCCCGCCGCTTTCCTCCGTGCGTACCTTGCATGGGGCGAGGCACTGTCGGACGTCACCAACCGCCTGATGATCTTCTGCTCCCTCCGTTCCTCCGCCAACACCGGAGATATGGAGGCTACCAGCGCTATGGGCCGCATCATGAACCGACTCAGCGCAACCGCTGGTCCCGAGACCCACATGAAGGAAGTCATCGCCGGCATGGAGGACCTTGAAACCATCTTAAAGGAAAATGACGATCTGACACCGTTTACTTATCTTCTGACCTCCATCAAAAAGGAAAGCAGATACTTGTTGAGCGGCAAGGAAGAAACCCTGTTCTCCCGCCTGAATATCTCCGGCGCCAGCGCGTGGGAAGACCTCCATTCCGCCCTCACCAGTACCGTCAAGGCCGACTACCGCGGGGAAAAGATCACCCTTTCCACCGTCCGCAATCTCGCCTATGATCCCGATCCCGCTGTCCGCCGCGATGCCTATGAGGCAGAACTTGCCTGCTATGAGCCCATCCGCGAATCCGTAGCCTTTGCGCTCAACAGCATCAAGATGCAGGTCATCACGGAATGCGATATCCGCGGCTACGCATCTCCCCTTGACAAAGCGCTCAAATCCTCCCGTATGAAGCGTGAAACGCTGGACGCACTGCTCGGCGCCATGGATGAATATTTGCCCAGGTTCTGGCAGTATCTCCGTGCCAAGGCAAAGATGCTGGG
>JAKSPR010000037.1 GCA_024404655.1 Clostridia bacterium
GGGAAGACCATGCAGAATAATCAAGACGAAGTCCTTCTGAAGGTCGATCATCTCTGCCAGTATTTCAGAAGCGGAACCTATGAAAACAAGGCTGTCGATAACGTCAGCTTTGATATCAAGCGCGGTGAGGTCTTCGGTCTGGTCGGTGAATCCGGCTGCGGCAAGACGACCACAGGTCGTTCCATCATCAAGCTGTACGACATTACCGGCGGCGACGTCTGGTTCAAGGGCATCCGTATTGCAGCAGGCAAGCGCTCTTACCGTGACGCCATCGCAAAGGCAAAGGAAGACTACAAAAAGAAGATCGCCGAGACCACCGATGCTGCCGAAAAACAGCGTCTGAAAGAAGAACTCGACAAGACCATTGCCGAGAATAAAGCGGCGATCAAGGCTGCTGACTACGACCAGAAGCACTGTGACAAGGAGTATTCCCAGAAGCGCACGGCAGAGGTCAAGGAAAAGTATACCGCCCTCATCGAAAAAGCTTCCGGCGAGGAAAAGGCAAAGCTCGAAAAGGAAATGAAGGATGAGCTCTACAAGGCAAAGCATACCAAGCTTGTCACGCAGATTCAGATGATTTTCCAAGACCCGATTGCTTCTCTTGATCCCCGTATGACGGTCCGTGATATCATCGCAGAAGGTCTTGTCATTCAGGGTGAGCGCGATCAGAAGGTCATTGACGAGCGTGTCTATGAGATGCTGGAGCTGGTCGGTCTGGTCCGTGAGCATGCGACCAGATATCCCCACGAATTTTCCGGCGGTCAGAGACAGCGTATCGGCGTTGCCCGTTCCATCATCATGAACCCCGATCTGATCATCGCCGACGAGCCTGTCTCCGCACTGGACGTTTCCATTCAGGCACAGGTCATCAACCTGCTGAATGAGCTGCGTGAAAAGTTCGGTCTGACCATTCTCTTCATCGCCCACGACCTTTCCGTTGTCAAGTACTTCTCCGATCGTATCGGCGTTATGTATTACGGCAAGATGGTTGAGCTTGCGTCCTCGGATGAGTTGTTCTTAAACCCCCTGCATCCGTACACAAGATCCCTTCTGTCCGCAATTCCGCTGCCCGACCCGATTTACGAAAAGAACCGCAAGAGAATCGTCTATAATCCTCTGGCAGAGCACGATTATTCCGTTGACAAGCCCACCTTCCGTGAGGTCAAGCCCGGACACTTCGTGCAGTGCAATCAGAAGGAATACGAGCAGTATATGTCCATTCTGAAGTGATCCGATGAAGGATAACGAAAGAACCTCACCCGCATGGGTGAAATATCTGGTGAATGCCATACTGGCACTGATCTGTTTTCTGCTTGCTGCAAGTGGCAGCGGACTTTGGTCTTCGGAAACGGCAAAAGACTTTTTTGCGCATCTGAGCGACTGCTTCCTGATTCCCGGCGTATTCGTCGGCGGATGCGGAGCTCTTGCATGGATGGCGCATGTCGGTGCCTATGATATGCTCGGCTTCGGCGGACGCAGCATCACGGAGCGTTTCAAGCCCGGTGAAAAGCATTTCATCAGCTACTATGAATACAAACAGGAAAAAGCCGAAAAGCGCGGTGAAAAAATGCCGCTGCAAGGTCTCATCGTCGGCGGCGTGTGTCTGTTGTTCTCGGCGGTATGTCTCTGTGTGTATCTGGTATTGTAAAAGAAAAGCAAAAAGGATGTCTCGGCTGAGGCATCCTTTCTTTTTGCGCTTTTACACCGCTGGGATTAATCCCGAGGGGATTCATACCGTATCTCCTCGGAACTTTCTGCCGAGAATCAGTTTGACAATGACGCTGTATAGCAGCACCGTTGCGGCAAAGCCGAGGATCATGAAAAGGTCATGCGGGGACAGGGGCTGCGTGCGGAAAATCGCTCCGCCGAAATAGATCATCACAAGCTGTACGGCGATAATAAACGAAAAGATCACGACAAAGGCTTTATTGTATTTCAGTCGGTGGAAGGGATTGGGATGCACCGAGCGGGCGGAGACGGAATTGCAGATATCGGCAAAGATGAACAGGGCAAAGAACGCGCCGAGAAAATGGACGGGAAATTCGTAGAAATCGAAATGCTCCCGCATGCTCTCACTGCGGATGAAGGACAGACACAGACCGAGCAAATAAACGCCCATGGCGGCGGTGCGGCAGACCATATAGCGGTTCATGATCGGCGCATCACGGCGCTTCGGAGGCTCCTTCATGAACTGCGGGGCGGGGGCTTCTCCGGCAAAGGCAAGGGAACCGAGGGTGTCCATGATGAGATTCACCCACAGCATCTGAAGAACTGTTACAGGAGTGTCGATGCCGAACAGCGGACAGAGAATGGAGATCCCCACGGCGGAAAGATTGGTCGTCATCTGGAACATGATGAACTTGCGGATGCTCTTAAAGATCGTGCGTCCGTAGAGCACGGCTTTTGTGATGGAAACGATGTTGTCGTCGAGAATCACGATATCCCCGGCTTCCTGCGCTACCTCCGTTCCGGAGCCCATGGCAAAGCCGACGTCCGCAATTTTGAGGGCAGGCGCGTCGTTGACCCCGTCCCCCGTCATGCCGACGGTTAGATTTTCTGCCTGTGCCAGCTTTACAAGCCGGGTCTTATCCTGCGGGAGCGCACGGGCGACCACGGATAGCCGCGGCAGGATCCGGGTCACGGCTTCATCGCTCATTTCGGCCAGTTCCCCGGAGGTGAGGACAAGGGCATCGGGGCTCCGGAGAATGCCGGATTCTTTTGCGATGGCGGCGGCAGTTCCGGGATTGTCCCCAGTCATCATGATGACGCGGATGCCGGCACTCTGCAGCTCTTTGACCGCCTGTCCGGCACCGGGGCGGAGATCGTCGCGGATACTGATGAGACAGAGAAAGGTCCGGCGTCCGCGGCTGTCCTCGGTGCAGAGGGCGAGGACACGGCCTGCTTTTTCTGTGATCTTATGCCACGGAGCTTCGACGGCTGCAAAGTCAAAGGGAATACGGGTCCCGTCCGGGGTGAGGGCATCGGTGCAGCCGTGCAGAAGAATCTCCGGCGCGCCTTTATAGTAGGTCACTCCGTCGACTGTGACGGAGGAATACTTCTTTGCCGAATCAAAGGGAACTTTGTCCGTCACACGGCTTCCGGGCAGAACGGCTCCGGACCCGTGCCGGAGCACGCTGTCGAGGATGGCGCGGTCCGTTGCGTTCCCGCCCCGTGCGCAGACGGAGGTTCCGTTTACCGTCCGTACACTCTGGGTATTGCGGCAGGCGGAGATGAGGTAAGCGTCTCCGAGCACCTTCGATGCACTGCGCAGTGCGGAATAGGAGGGAAAAGAGCGCACGCCGTCCCCATCGCAGACGAGGATTCCCGTTACCTCCGGTTCGCCTTTGGTGAGGGTCCCGGTCTTATCGCAGAAGAGAAGATTCAGGCTGCCCGCCGTCTCAATGCCCACGGGCTTGCGGACAAGAACATGATCCCGCTGCATCCGACGGATGTTGGAGGACAACACCACGGAGATCATCATGGGAAGTCCCTCCGGGACAGCGACGACGATGGTTGTGGTCGCCAGCATCAGCGCATGGATGAGCGCACCGATGACAAACTGCCGGTCGGCAAGGAGCAGCCTGGTCCCCGCCCATGTGCAGCCCGCATCGAGGAAAAAGGTATTGAATAAGTATGACAGCGCAACAGCTCCGGCGGCGCAGTAACCGACACGGCTCATCTGCTTTGCCAGCGTTGTGAGCCGCGCACGCAGGGGACTTTCCCGTGTTTCCGTCTGCAGTTCCTTCGTCATGCGGCCGTAGAGCGTATTGCCGCCCACCCGGAGGATCAGCATCCGCCCCTCGCCCCATGTGACGACGGTGCCGCGCAGAAGAAGGCGGTCGTCATCCGTCTGCCATGTATCGGGCATAAAGGGCTTCTGCGCCCGGCGGGTGACTTCTTTTCCCTCCCCGTTCAGGGCGGCGAGAGAGCAGCGCAGCTCTCCGTCCAGCAGAATACCGTCTGCGGGAATCCGTTCTCCTGCTGAAATCAGCACGATATCTCCGACCACAAGATCATCGACGGGGAGAGAAACGGTTTTACCGTTCCTAAGACAGAGACAGCTTGTTTTTGCGGCTTCTGCCTGCAGACGGTCAAAGGCCAGCTCTCCCCCGCGCTCGGAGAGGGCGGAAATCAGTGTGGCAATGAGAATGGCGGCAAGGATGCCTCCCGTTTCAAGAATATCAAAGGTCTTGAATAAAAAAACGAAATTGATGAGCAGCGCGCCCAGCAGTACCTTGATGATGGGGTCATCAAAGCCCGACAAGAATTTCCGGAAAAAGGAAGTGCGCTTTTTCCGGGTGAGCAGATTGGCACCGTCCGTATTCCGGGATGCTTCGGCTTCTGCGTCGGACAGTCCTTCTTTGTGATAAACGGGAATGGTATTCTGCATACTGATTTTTGAACCTTCCTTCCGCTTTGGTGATCTTGAGTGAAATCATGGAATCCGGTGGAAGTATATGCGGAGCGGAAGAAAAAAAGAATCCCGCCCCCGGATGTCCGGGGACGGGAGCAGAAAAATCAGATAGAGAGCGGATCAGGCATCCACGCGGAATGTCACGGTCAGCTTGTGCTCGGCACGCTTTTCGGTTTCATAATAGATATGGAACTGCTTTGGCATGGTGACGTGGAACTGTTCCGGTTCGCCTTCGTTGAGGTCCACATCAAACTTGTCGGAGAGGGTGCAGGATGAGAAACATCCGGCATCCGGGTTGATGGTCATCCGGATATTGTTCCGCTTTACGGAGACGGTCTCACCCACCTTTTCGGGGGCGGAGAGGGTATGCAGAGGATAGGTCACGGTGACAGGTTCGGGGGCGAGAATGTCGTCTTCCACGATCACGGTGCGATCATCGGTCATGGAGAAGGTACGGTACCAATGGGTGAGCATGGGATAGGATGCGCTTAAGTCAAGCACGGTCTTCCGCACGCCGTTTTCCATGCCGCAGGAGAGGATTTTTCCCGTGTGGGTGAAATTGTGAAAATCCTGACCGACGCCGTCCACCAGAATGGCGTTGTTTGCCTTGGTGGTATTCATCCACTGCATGTGGTGCTTCGTGCCGTAGGCTCTGCCGAAGTAGCCGGAGGGGGAGATCAGTGCCGTGCCGCCGTAGTACAGCGCAAAGGAACCCTGATCGGGCTGACGATGGCTGCCGGGACCGAATTTGGTGGCGTGGGCGATGAGATGCAGATCATGCTCCGGCTCCGTTCTGTCGGAATGGAGGGAGACAAAGCCCGTATCGGGGAACATATCCGCGTCGGTGACGGGTTCTGCGGGATAATCCGTCTTATGGGGCAGGGCGATGGGCAGGAAAACATCCAGCAAATGGAGCGAGTAAAGCTCCGGTGCGGAGAGCTTTCTGTCGTATTCCAACGCTTCATCAGGACCGGAGAGGGACGCATAGACCCGGAACGGATTCTGGGCAAAGAAGCCCGGCCATTCGGGGGAATCGGGATTACACCAATAGCCGTCACAGAAGGGGTGATTCTCGTGATCCGGCAGGGCAAAATGCAGAAGGAACCGTGCGTAATTCCGATAGAAGGGACGGCGCAGGAAGCTGTACTTCTCACCTGCGAAGCGCTCTACCATGGAGAAGAACGGCAGATACCATTTGGTATAGCTGGTGGAATAGAAGGTCCCCTGTGCCCAGCCGCCGTCCTCACCGCCGAAGAACGGGAACATGCCGCAGTAGATGGTCATGGATTTTTCAAGCCACCGGCGGAGCACGGTCTCATCATAGCCGGTACCCCAGAGGGTCAGAGCTGCTTCGCCGAGATAAGCGGGGAGACGGCCTGCGTGGTTGTCGCCGGGGTTGGCGGCATAGTCGATGCGGTTTAAGCGCCACTCACACTGCTTTGCATAAGCGGCGACGGTTTCTATTGCGTAAAAGCGCTGTTTTTCATCGAGCAGCGGGTAAAGCATATCAAAGACCGCAGGGAAGCAGCGGGCACAGCTCAGACCCACTTCATCACCCCAGCGTCCCATGAGGGAGCAGGGACCGCTGTCGGCGGGATTCCATGAGCAGATATGTAAAAACAGCCGCTTTGCATAAGCCCCGGCTTCTTCATCGCCGAGGAGCGCATAACCA
The DNA here is from genome assembly GCA_024404655.1 of Clostridia bacterium. Taxonomy (GTDB): domain Bacteria; phylum Bacillota; class Clostridia; order Oscillospirales; family CAG-272; genus RGIG3925. The sequence continues at coordinate 6,087 of JAKSPR010000037.1, forward strand.
AGGGAACAGGCAACAAGGTCCCGGTCGCAGAAGTCGCGGAAGCGTCCGAAATATTCTCTGTAGGGCAGAGCGTCGGGATCATAGTGATACCGGGGCATTTCGGGCAAACCGTCGCGATAGGCCTGTGCGATGTTGCGGCGGAGAACCTCCACAGCCGGAGCGTTTGCAGCGATCAGCGCTTCCCGATCCTCCGGGCAGAACAGGTGCCGGGGGCGGGATGCGGGAAGTCCCGCAAGAATCTGATCGACCGTGGGACGGAGCACCGGGACGGAGTCTTCTGTAACCGTGAAATGCTGAATGCCGCGGGTGACGGTTTCCCCGTCTTCGGTCACGGAGAGGTCCCAGGTATAATCACCGACCGGAAGGATTTCAGTGGGGACGGCGGTATTCTCTCTGGTTTTGCCCGTATAGACAAGAGCGCCGTCGGCGTTCCATACCGATGCGGTGACTTCGGGGCGGTGTCCGTTTTCATCCCGGACGGGAAGCCAGACGAGCGCCGGGGGATTTTCAAGCACGCACGCACCGTCGGCAGGAGCGGGGAAAACCTGATCGCCCGTAGTGCGGACGGTGGGAAATACAATGCGGGACATGGCTTATCCCTCCTTGTGGTTCCAGATATATTCCCCGGTTTCGGGGTCGATGCGGCCGACCTGACGAGCGGGAACACCTGCCATGATGGCATAATCGGGGGTGGAGTGGGTGACGACGGCTCCGGCGCAGACGAGGTTCGCACGTCCCAGCTTCACGCCTGCCGTAACGGTGACATTGCTTGCCAGCCAGCAACCCTCACCGATGACGATGGAGTTGTCGTAGTCCTTCTCCGTGCGGGCGGAGAAATAACCGGTCTTCGGGTCAAACTTGTGGTTGCCCGCCGCGATGGAGCAGTGGGGACCGATGAGCACATGGTCACCGATGGTGACGTTGCCGTTGCAGTAGACATAAAGGCCGATGAAGACGTCGGAGCCGACCTGCTCAAAGGGAATGCGCAGGATGGCACCGGGCGCGACCAGAATGTCTCTGCCGCCCAGGCCCAGCAGTTCTGCCCGGCGCTTGTCGTCTTCATAGTTGTCGGACATGGCGGTCAGACGCACATATTCCGCATAATCTTCGTCGGAAATCTTCATGTTTTTCAGTTCTTCGTTCATGAGAATACCTCCTTGAATATGGATAAAAAGGATGATCAGGGTGAAAAAAGACCCCGGAAAACCGGGGCCTTTCTGCATTTTTGAAAGATCAGAGCAGGGTGGGCTTGTCAACAGGGTAGAGAATTTTGAGCTGATTGATCTTAGACTGATAAGCGGCCTGCTGCTTGTCGGAGAGCAGCTTTTCGCGGAGCTGATCCTTGATTTCGGCAAACTCATAAGCCTTACCCTCGTTTTTGCCGTTCAGACGGATGAGGTGATAGCCGAACTGGGTCTTGATGGGGCCGCGGAGCTCGCCGACTTCCATTGTAAAGCATGCTTCGTCAAATTCGGGAACCATCTGGCCGCGGGTGAAGTCGCCCAGATTGCCGCCTTCCTTTGCGGAGGGGCAGGTGGAGAACTGCTTTGCAGCATTCTCAAAGGTCACTTCATTTGCGTTGATCTTGGCAAGGATCTCGTTTGCCTTGTCTTCGCTGTCCACAAGAATGTGGCTTGCGTTGACACTTGGACCCTGAACAAACTGGGCTTTGTTGTCTTCATAGTACTTCTGGACGTCTTCATCCTTGATACGGACATCGCGGACGACCTTTTCGACTGCGTAGTTTGCAAGGAGGTCTTCCTTTACGCGGGCGAGCTGTGCCTTGAATTCGGGATCACGCTCATAGAGGTTGCGGGTAGCATCCAGTACCAGCAGGGACTTGTTGATGAGCTGCTCGAGGATCATGGCTCTGCCCTGGGGGTTCTGATAAGCCTGACCGCGCTGGCCCATGCCTGCGATGAATGCGTCGATATCGGCATCGGTGATTGCCTTGCCGTTGACGGAGGCAAGAATCTTTTCGTTCATGTGTTTTTCTCCTTTTTCGGGGGATTATTTGTCCCGCCGGAACATTGCCCGGGGACCCTTTTTACTGTTTTATTATATCATGAAAAGGCCGGGATTGCAATCATTTTTGCGATATTTTTTGATTTTTCGGGAGGATCACGGCAATGGTCACGGGACAGAGCCGGAAAATGCACCGGAAAATCGAAAAAAACTTCGGTATTGACATAAAATTCACAATTTTGTCTTGCAAAAATTTTCAATCTGTGGTATAGTATATAGTGTAGGTATGCGCAAAAACCATACCCTGCCGGAAGACAGAGTAGGAATCCGTGCTGCCTGAAAAACAATGCCAATCAAAAAATTCTAAATTATAAAGGAGATCGAATCCGATGTACAACAAGAAGACTATCGAAGACATCGAAGTATCCGGCAAGCGCGTTCTTGTCCGCTGCGACTTCAACGTCCCGCTGAAGGACGGCGTCATCACCAGCGACAAGAGAATTGTCGAAGCACTCCCCACCATCAAGTACCTGCTTGACAATGGCGCAAAGGTTATCCTCTGCTCCCACATGGGCAAGCCCCACGCCATCTTCACCGAAGGCTTTGGCCTCGACAAGAAGGAGAAGGCAAAGGTTGAAGCTCTTCCCGCTGAAGAACAGGCAGCTGCAAAGGCTGAACTGATCGAGAAGGCAAAGAAGAACGACCCGAAGAAGTTCACCCTCGCTCCTGTTGCTGCACGCCTCAATGAGCTGCTTGACAACAAGGTCACCTTCGCTGCTGATATCATCGGCGCTGACGCTCATGCAAAGATCGACGCTCTCGAAGCAGGCCATGCAGTCCTGATCGAAAACGTCCGTTTCGATGCACGTGAGACCAAGAACGATGCAGGTTTCGCAAAGGAACTCGCTTCCCTTGCTGACATCTATGTCAACGATGCATTTGGTTCCGCTCACAGAGCACATGCTTCCACCGCAGGCGTTGCAGACTATCTGCCCGCTGTTTCCGGTTACCTGATCAACAAGGAAATCACCGTTATGGGCGGCGCTCTCGAAGAGCCGAAGAGACCCTTCGTCGCAATCCTCGGCGGTGCTAAGGTTTCCGATAAGATCGGTGTCATCACCAACCTGATCGAGAAGGTCGATACCCTCATCATCGGCGGCGGTATGGCATACACCTTCTTCAAGGCTATGGGCAATGAAGTCGGTACCTCCATCTGCGAAAACGACAAGCTCGACCTCGCCCGCGACGTTATGGCAAAGGCAAAGGCAAAGGGCGTCAACTTCCTGCTCCCTGTTGACAATGTCATCGGTAAGGAATACAACGAAAACACCACTTATATGACCATCTACTCCGATTCCATTCCGGACGGCTGGATGGGCCTCGATATCGGTCACAAGACCCAGGAACTGTTCTCCAAGTCCATTGAGGGCGCAGGCACGGTTGTCTGGAACGGCCCGATGGGTGTCTCCGAGTGGGCAAACTTTGCAGCTGGTACCGAAGCTGTCGCAAAGGCAGTTGCTGATTCCGGCGCAGTTTCCATCATCGGCGGCGGCGACTCTGCAGCAGCAGTCGAAAAGCTCGGCTTCGCTGACAAGATGACCCACATCTCCACCGGCGGCGGCGCTTCCCTCGAATTCCTCGAAGGCAAGACCCTGCCCGGCATCGCATGCCTCAACAACAAGTAATTTTTCCGGAGGCGTACGAACATGGATAAGAATTTCAGAAGAACCGTTATCGCGGGCAACTGGAAGATGAACATGACCCCCACTGCTACCGCTGCTTTCATGAAGGAGCTCGCTCCCAAGGTTGCAGGCGCTGACTGTGACGTCGTCCTCTGCGTACCCGCTATCGACATTCCCGCTGCTGTTGAAGCAACCAAGGGCACCAACATCCACGTCGGTGCAGAGAATGTCCACTTCAAGGAATCCGGCGCATACACCGGTGAAATCTCCGCTGACATGCTGGTCGATGCAGGCGTTGAATACGTCATCATCGGTCACTCCGAGCGCAGACAGTACTTCGGCGAGACTGACGAAACCGTCAACCTCCGCACCAAGGCTGCTCTGGCAAAGAACCTCAAGGCGATCGTCTGTGTCGGTGAGACCCTGACCCAGAGAGAACAGGGCATCACTGCTGAAACTGTTTCTCTGCAGACCAAGATTGCACTTCTCGGTGTTACCGAAGAAGAGATGAAGAATGTCATCATCGCGTACGAGCCTGTCTGGGCGATCGGCACCGGCAAGACCGCTACCGCTGACCAGGCTGATGAAGTCTGCGGCATCATCCGCGATGTCATCTGCGGCCTGTACGGCGAAGCAGTTGCGAAGGCTACCACCGTTCAGTACGGCGGTTCCATGAACGCAAAGAATGCAGAAGAGCTGCTCTCCAAGGTCAATGTTGACGGCGGTCTGATCGGCGGCGCTTCTCTGAAGACCGAAGATTTCTCCATCATTGTCAAGAACGGCTGATTCCCTGCCGTACTGAATGAATGAAAGCCGCCGCGGATGAGGTCTCATCCGATGTCCGGCAAAAAGGGCGGGACTGCGGCACGTTGAGTGTCTCAGTCCCGTTTTGTTTTTTGATGACAGTCAGATGGTTTCTGACTGCGGCTGATCCGGCTTACAAAAAATTAGGAATACAGGCTATACACGAAAAAAACTTCAAAACTGACCTATATTGATTCTGAACAGGTAATGATTATGAAAATTCAGGATGCAGGGCTGCGGCATCGCGGCAGACTGTGCCTTTTACCATACGGAGTGTACGGTGCGCTGATTCTGGTTCTGCTGATTCTCTGCATGAGCATGCCCGCTTTTGCAAGACACGCGGAATGTTCTGCGGGAACTGCGGAGATCACGGCGGCGCTGGATACGAAGAACAACGGCGATATCCTTGTGAAACTGACCCCGGATTCTGCACTGCTTGCAGAGCGGGGCGGGGAGACTCTCTATCTCTTCGCCGTGCGTCCGACGCTGGATGATACCTCCCTTGATTTGCTGGCTCCGGTGGCGACGGCGGTGCTTTCGGAAAAGACGGTCTTCACGGTCAAGGACGATGGCTCCGGGGAACGCATTTACACCGGTTTTCAGGCGGCATTCAATGCGGCCGGGACTTATGTGCCCTTCGGCGATCCGGTTTACATTGATAATCCGGAACTGGCGGCAAAGAATACGGCGGACCGCGCTGAACTGCCTTCCATCAAGGGTCTGACGGTGTCCCAGAACTATCTTTCCGATGCGCTGAATCTGGGTATTTCCCATGCGGTGATCCCGATCTCCCTCGACCGATATTTATCCCTTGACCGCAGTGATGCGGCATACTCCGTCAGCCACGGCGGGGTGAGCACGAATTTTGACAAAGACTCCATTGACCGGCTGGATGCGGAGGTCGCTGCGCTGCGGGCACAGGGAGTCCACATCTACTTCCGTTTCGTACTGGGCGGCAGCCTGATCGGCAGTAAGACCCCGGCGGCGGAGCTTTATGCAGCGGATGCTGCGGAGGCCTCCCTCTATGCACCGCTTTCCACCGATAAGGAAGCGTTCCAGCTGCTGCGCGGCGTGTTCAGCTATTTTGCGGAGCGCTATGCGGCGGCCCCCGGTTATGCGCAGACCGACTTTATCCTCGGTGATCAGGTCACCGAGCGCACCGAATGGAACACTGCGGGCGGCGTGTCCGATGAAGATTATGCAAAAGCCTACGCCATGACTTTCCGCATTGCGGATACGGCGCTGCGCAGTGTCAGCGCAAACAGCCGTGTCTATGTGCCGATTTCCAATCTGTTTGGTGCGGCAAAGCCCTTTTTGAGAGCTTTTGCAAAAGAAATGGACGGGGCGGCATGGAATGTTGCGGCTGCGCCTTATGCAGTCAATCCCATGTCCGATGCTGTCTGGAAAGACAGCGACGCATCCTCCGGCACACCCATGTATCTGACAATGGGAAATCTGCAGGTTCTGGGCGATCTTCTTTCCCGAAAAGAATTTCTGTACCGCGGCAAGATGCGCTCGGTCATCATAGATGACTTTGCGGTACACGGCACCTCCGGCGATGCGGCGTCCTGCCAGCGGCAGGCGGCATCCATTGCATACGCCTATTATCAGGCGGCGAGTGCGAAATTCATTGACGCTTTCATCTATCACAGGCTCTGCGATGCGGCGGGAGAACACTGCTCCTATGGCCTGCGGCAGCTGGACTATACGCCAAAGGCCTCCTATGAGCTTTATCGTCTGATCGACACCGACCGCGGGGAAGCGCTTTCCAGAACTTTCCTCCCCGAGACCGGAGCAAAGCGCTGGTCCTCTCTTGTGGACGGCTACAGCACAAAGCGCATTGAAACGGTATACCGTACCGACGTACAGGCCGCCGCTCCCGAGTATGTTGAAAAGCGCTGGGTGGGGGAGAGCTGTCTTGACTTTCTTGATAATACCCTGCACGGATTCTTCCCGTCGGTGCATACCGTATCCGCCGAGCGGTTCCGTTACGGTGAAAATACCCTCGGTATCCATCAGACGGTCCTGCGTTTTACCGCAGCCCAGATGCCCTATTTTGAGACGGCTGGCGTGATCCGGCTGCTGGATGGGGATGAGAGTTCTGCGCTCCGTGGAAAAGATGCCATTGGCGTGACGGTCTTTGTTACCTCCCCCGACAGCAGAAGCACCGTGAACCTGACCCTTGATCTCGGTCAGAGCGGAAAAGGCGAAAAATCGCTGTTCACAGGCACGGCAGAAGTTCCTGTCGGTACCTGGACGACTGTTGCGTTCCCATTACGTGATTATCTGAAAAACGCAAACGGTGCGGACTATCTGAAATTATCGGTAGACAGCGGCATCGGAGACTGGGACGGCGATTTTGTTGTCGCACTGGATGAGATCCTGCTCTATAAGAGCAAAACAGCATGGGTTGGCAGCCTGGTCGGCGTAATCTTCGGTATTCTTTTGATGATTCTGCTGGGGATCGGCGTTGCGATTCTCCGCGCGCGGATCATCCGCCGCCGGAAGCGCAGAAAGGCCATGGAAGCCCGCAGACGCTATCTTGAAAATCAGCGCAGAATGGCAGCAGGTCGACCGATGGGGTCATCCGCGGCACAGAATCCTGCCCAAAAACCAGCTCCACAGCGTCCGACGGCAGCACAGCCTCCGATGACGCAGCAGACGCCGCGCACGACACAGCAAATGCCGCGTTCTACACAGGCACCGCGTCCGACACCCCAGCGGCGCATGGCACAGCGGACACCGGATCTTTCTTCCCGTTCCGCGAAAACAAACGGTGCAAACGGGACGGGTAAGCCCTCCGATTCCGACAGAATGTAAACCTCCCCATGAAAATGAAAGGAGTTATTTATGAGAAGACCAGTCAAGTATAAAGCCGGAAAAGCAAGACGGAACCGTGCGATCATGATCGCCGCCTCCACCGTTGCTGCAGTCGGCGTGATCGGCGGCACCTTGACCGCCGTGGTGTACAGCCAGAGAAATCCGAGTGAACCCCCGCCTGTGGTCCCGTCGGTATCCGATACCATAGATG
>JAKSPR010000370.1 GCA_024404655.1 Clostridia bacterium
CCGTGTGATAACCGATGAAAGTCAGTTCGTTTTTGTGTTCGTACGTCGTGTTCATGTTCTTTCGGTCCTTTTCTCAATTCTGTCAGTATTGTTTGTGATTATTTGTATTCTGCCAGCCATGTATCCGCTTCTGCTCTCGTTCTGAAAATAACGGTCTGCCTGTTATACTTCCGGAGCAGTTCGTATAAGATGGGGCGGTTTTCCGAATGATATGTCTGTACCAGTCTGACCAGTTCCGGATCGAGCGTATTTTCGGTCCATGGGATATCCGGTCTTTCCTTTCCCACTCTCTGTACAATACCATCCATGCAGTCTTTTTCCGGGATATCCAGAAAGAAAACGGTATCGCATGCAGCAATCCGCTTTTCATACGTCCGGCTGTAATCGCCGTCAATGATCCATCTGTCTGCACTGATGATCTCCTCAAGTTTTTTGTCAAACTCATCACGGGAGATATGTGTCCGGTCTGGTCTCCACCAGACATTATCCAGATGAATCAGCGGCAGATTCACTGCTTTCTGCAGTTTTCCCGCAAATGTACTTTTTCCGCTGCCGGAGCATCCGAGAACGAGTATTTTTTTGCCGATCGCAGTCATTTGTTCCTCCACGTTACTGATGATGCAATAGTTCTGTTCGGTTGTAAAGGCAATCAGTTTCCTCGTTATTCAGGCATTGTAATACATATCGTAAACAACAAACCCGCCATGACCTTTCAGTGATCCGCTTCTGGTTTCCATATACATCTGGCATCTCGGCTCGGTCATGGGATACCCGCTGACGGGAAAGATCCCGTATTCGGACGAGGTTCTGAAACCAATGGTGTTGTAAAACCGGTAATTGCCTTCGACAATGATCCCTTGAAAGCCCATTTCTTTTACCTTCTGGATGCCGAGCCTCAGCATTACCGAGCCGATACCCTGACGCAGATGATCTGCATGAACAGAGACGGGCGCAAGCATGACAATATCGGTATCATGTGGTCCGCCGTGTCCGCCCTTCGGTGTCTTTGACAGGGGAAATCGCGAAAACAGAAAATGTCCGACGATTTCGCCGTCAAGTTCAGCCACAAAGGAAAGCTCCGGAATATAATATTCAGAATCGCGGATTTCCTCGATCAGTGCGACGATATCCGTGCCGTCGGAATAGTCCGTGCCCTCTTTGAAGGAGCGGAGTACCAGTGACACGATATCATGATAATCCCTGTGTTCTTCCGGACGGATCGTGATCCTCCGGGCAAAAAGCGGTCCCTCTTCGCCGGTTTCTCCAGTCGGAATAAACCCGCATTTTTTAAGGACTCTTTGGGACGCGAAATTGGATTCTTCCGTTTCCGCCGTGACACATGATACTCCGGTTTGCTTCAGTGCCCAGTCAACAAGTGCGGAGACCGCTTCCGCTGCATAACCATGTCCCTGATAATTCTCATCAATGCCATAACCGATTTCTGTGGAACCGGATTCATCAACACCCTTGAAGCACAGATCACCGACATGCGTGCCGTCTTTCAGTTCAATCATCCAGATGGCATACCATTCCCACTGATCAGGATGCGAAAGACATCCCCCCAGCATTTCCATGTAAGCTGCTATCAGAATCTCATCAGACTGTGCTGCAATGAATATTTCCATCTGCTCTTTGGAAGCCGGATATATTCTTAAGCGCGTTGTTTCTATCATATTTTGATCATGCCTTTCTCACAGTGAAATTCTCTTTCTCTGGGCCAGAGGCTGTCCAGCTACGGAACATTGACTGAAAGATTGATCTGTCAGCTTGCAGTTCTGAATAACCGTCAGTGTTACGCGCAGTAACCTGACAGAAACCGCATTTGTCAGCCCGCGTGATTGCGGTCATTCTGACCTTCTACATCCTTCTCAATCAAGGAACCGATGGCAAAACCCACCAGCATTCCAAGCGAAAGTCCGATGCCCGTATTACCGCCGAAGGCTGTACCGATTGCCACACCAAAGCACATTCCAAGGGCCATTCCTTCTGTACTGTAATTCTCTTTCATCTGATTGTCCTTTTTCTTCCGAGCACTTTTTGCAAAAAAGATTGCGAGCAGCAGCCCCATACAAACCCACGGCAGTGCCGCGGTTAAAAAATTCATAACTTCTTCCATTGATTCCCTCTCCACTGTCTTTCGGAATATTTGTGATTCAGATCATGCCTGTGTTTCTGGCGACGCGGGCATATACAATATTTCTTATGCCCGGTATGTCCCGATGAAATGCGTTACAAACGCCTCGATCTGCTGCATGATCTCCGGCTCCTTTTCGGGCTCGCGGTCACAGTAGTGGATCAGCGACGTGATCGGAGCAGTATAAGCAAATGCGAGCAGATCCGGGTCATCCTTTTTCAGAATACCGTTATCCATCATTTCCGCAAAGATCTTTGCATAGATCTCTTTTGTCCCGCAGAGAAAATGGAGTGTGGCAAAATGCCGCGCCCTCTCATCCCGGAACTGCTCTGTCAGCAATAACCGTCTTGTCAGGATCACACGCTTGTCGTGCATGGTGAAATCCAGCATCCGCATGGTCATGGCATACAGTTCGTCACAGGACTTCGGTGCCGGCGGCGTTTTTTCGGGAGAACCGAATCTGGCCACATAGTATGCCTCCATCCGGTCAAGAAGAGCATTCCAGATATCCTCTTTACTCTCATAATGCTTGTACAGCGCAGACTTGCTCAGTCCCATCCCTGCGGCAAGGTCCCGCAGATTGGTTCCCTTGTATCCGTTTTCAGCAAAGCTGACAAGTGCCGCATCAAGAATCTTTTCTTTCGTTGTGTTTTCCATAACATCCCCCGTTAATTCATCGTGACCAATTGGACACTTTATATTATAGTGACCATACGGTCACTTGTCAAGTAGATTCATATATTTTTTACAAATCAAAGTACCTCCTGATGCTGAAAAAAAGGCCCTGAAA
>JAKSPR010000371.1 GCA_024404655.1 Clostridia bacterium
AATACGGTGCATTGCAGCGAGATTCGGGCAGGATGCCCTCCTCACTGGTCGTACTTCCTCCACAGAAAAAATCTGTCAGAGCAGGTGCTTTCATCACGATCCTGTTATCCTGAATACTGATTTCGCCTTCATTGATCCATTTGAAATTCTCAAAATTCATAAGTTTTCTCCTGATTTGAATAATACACCGTTTCACAGACAGACGCTGCCATCACGGTTATTATCATTATATCGCAATATTCCCGTCATTTACAGTAATAAAACTATCAGAAACTATAACTATATCATCACAAGAGGCAGTTATGGCAATTTCTACCTGTATTTCGTTATCAAGCAGCATTTCTCCGATCAATATTGATGAAACCGGTACCCACGGTACCATAGAATTTCCCGCAGCAATCTATCTGGACGATGTTACCAATGATTTTGTCAACTGGCACTGGCATGCGGAAATCGAAATCGGGTACGTGGAGGCAGGCGAAATCCTTCTGGAATGCGGAAACAGAAAGTATACGCTGACACCGGGGGAACTGTTTTTTGTCAATTCCAATGTACTGCATGCCATGAGCAGCTCCGGTAATGGAATGCCTGCCGTCTTTAAGTCGATCGCCTTTGATTCATCCATCATCAGCGGCAATGCGGAAAGTGTATTTTTCAAAAAATATCTGTACCCCGTCATACACAGCACATCTTTCAGGGATTATGTCTGGCAGAAGGATTCAGAATACTATGAAACGCTTCATGAAATCATGACAAAAGTATGGGAGACAATATTTTCGGAGCCATCCGATTATGAAATTACCGTCAGGAATCTTCTGTCGGAATGTTTCGCTGTACTGCTCCGGGTCAGCAGAACAATCACGTCATCGGATCAGACCGCCAATCTGCTGCTGGAAGAACGCGTCCAGATCATACTGAATTATATCCATGCGCATTACGCAGAGAACATCACGCTTGATGATCTGGCCGCAGCCGCCAATGTCAGCAAAAGTGAGGTCAACCGCTGCTTCAAGAAAATCATCCATACCTCCCCTATCAGGTATCTCAAAAACTACAGACTGCAGAATGCGGCATATATGCTGAAGAACAGCACCTATGCGATTCAGACCATATATGAACTCTGCGGTTTCGACAACAACAGCTACTTCACAAAATCATTCAGAGAGCTGTATCATTGCCCGCCCCGTGAATACAGAAAAACATAACTGCCTTTCCGGCATCCATTGACACAGACAAGACAAGGAGGAACCACACTATGAAAATCGACCAGCATCATGTCTACTGCAATCCCCTGCCGATTCCGGATATTCCGTGGGGACGGGACGCATGGTTTGCAAAGGAATACGGCATGTTCAGCCATGAGAATAAACCGGAGGGCGTCACAGGTCCCGATTACCGTTCCATTTCCGATCCCACCGTTTTTTACTGGGAGGGAAAATGGTATCTCTACCCCAGCTACGGCATGGCATGGGTCAGTGAGGATTTCTGCACATGGAAACATGTCCGTACGGAACCCTACTGTCCGAAGTACAGTCCATCCGTTATTCCGTGGAAAGGCAAGTTCTTAATGGCATCGTGGAACAATCCCCTTTACATAGGAGAAACGCCGCTCGGTCCCTTCACGGAGCTTGGTTTTCCGAAGCTCTCCGACGGGACAGTCCATATTCCCGGTGATCCCGGCATTTTCCTTGACGATGACGGACGGATCTATCTTTATTCCTTCCATGCGGAACCGATTCCCGGCAGCCGTTTCTTCCGCTCCCAGATCCTCGCTCTGGAACTTGACCGCGATGATCCTACCAGGGTCATCGGCAGTCCCGTTGTCGTCGCTGAGATTGATCCTCATGCCCATCCGTGTGAGCGTGCAGGCAATGCCAACCAGAATACGGAATTCGGCTGGTTTGAGGGGCCTCACATGATCAAGCACAACGGTCGTTATTATCTCATCTGCGCCGCACCCAATACGGAATTTGAAATCTACAGCATGGAGGTCTTTTATTCGGACAAAAGCCCGATGGAAGGTTTTGTCTGTCAGAAACGCAATCCTCTGACGTATCATACGACCGGTATCGTCCGCGGCTGCGGTCATGGCTGCGTGGAACACGGACCGGATAACTCCCTGTGGGCTTTCTTTACGGTTGCCGTTCCCTATTATCACATGTACGAACGCCGCATCGGTATGGACCGGGTGGAAATCGACGAAAACGGCGAAATGTACTGTCCGCACGGCATCACGGATACGCCGCGCATCGCTCCCGGCAATGAGCATGCCGGAGAAGATATCGGGTATCTCCCCCTGAACGGCTGGAGCCGACCGACTGCGTCCTCACAGGCTCCGGGACGGGATGCGCTTTATTCCTGTGACGGCAGTGCACTGACCTTCTGGCAGCCGGCAGAGGATGATCCCATGCCAACGCTGTATTTCGATCTCGTCGATCCCTACCGTGTAGGCGCGCTCCGGCTGTTCTTCCGGGATATCGGTCTTGATTACGCCGCCGGAATCCGCCCGGGAGCATTCCGCTATGTTCTCGAAGGCAGTACGGAGGAAAAACCGGACGCATGGTTCCCGCTCATCGACCGCTCCGCATCGGATGAAGATTTCAGCTTGGATTTCCGTGTTTTCCCGGAAAAAATCTGCCGTTTCGTGCGTCTGCGCATCGTCGGTTCTCCAAAAGGTATTACCCCCGCTGTGGTGGACTGTACCGTGTTCGGGTATATGCAGGCGACGTCTTTGGATTTGACAAAGTAAATAGAGTTGTTGAAACAGAATCCCCGGAAAAGGCATGAAAAACCTTTTCCGGGGATTTTTCCGGGATGAAAAAAGAAAAAGCCCTGATACACAAGACTTTTTCACTGTATGGCGGAGACGGTGGGAGTCGAACCCACGCGCGATTGCTCGCA
>JAKSPR010000372.1 GCA_024404655.1 Clostridia bacterium
CTTGTCATAGCCGATAAAAGCAAACAACGTGAATACCAGCAAAATGATGATATATGACGCGATGAGGCCGATGTAGACCTTACGTGATTTCAAAAAGCGTTTCAGTGTCCCGTTCATAAACCGCAATGCTCCGTTTGACTCGAATAATATCCATTATAGCATGAAAATTATAGCATAATATATCCACCAATTCCATATGGCTGGAATTGTACTTTTTTGAAGTCCGGATTGCACAATATTTCGCTTTGTCAAATGATATAGATAATGCAATTGACAATAAGCTGGCAAAACGGTAATATGATGTTATAATCTTTCGGTAACAAATCACAAAATATGGAGGCAGATGAATTCATATGTCAATTAAAACAACCGCTGATGTGATCGTTGCCGGAGCCGGCCCTGCCGGTGCGATGGCCGCGATCGCCGCTGCACGCAAAGGCGCGGACACACTGCTGATTGAACGAAGCGGCTGTGCCGGCGGTATCTGGACGAGCGGACTGCTCAGCTGGATGCTAGATGTTACCAACAAGGGTGGAATTCTGAAAGAGCTGTGTGCGCGCATCGAAAGCGCGGACGAAGGTTATTACGCGAGGTTCGGCAATTTCATTACGTTTCCCGAAAGCGTCAAGTTGACGCTGGAGGAGATGCTTGCGGAAGCCGGCGTGCGCGTTCTTTATTATACTCAGGTGACGGGCTGTGAAAAGGAAGGAAACCGTCTGACGAAGGTGATCACCCAAAGCAAGGCAGGCCGTATCGACTTTACCGCAAAGCAATTTGTGGACGCAACAGGCGATGGAGACCTTGCCGCACTGGCGGGATGTAGCTTCGAAATGGGCAAACCCGGAGACGGCGGCATGCAGCCCGCATCCCTGATCGCGTTGATGACAGGTGTCGATCCCGATGAAGTGCGGGAATACAACAATACCCTCCCTTATCTGCCCGGCAAGAGTGCAAAGGAGCGGATGTTTGATTTAATGAATGGTATCGGCATCACGCCCTCCTACCGTTCTCCCTCCTTCTTCCACATAAAAGACGGCATCTGGCTGGTGATGACGGTGCATGCGTATGGCGTAAATCCGCTGGACCCGGAATCTCTGACCCGTGCCACCATTGAAAACCGCGCGGAACTCAAAAAACAGGAAGAGGCACTGCGAGCCCTCGGCGGACCGTGGAAGAATATGCGCATCGTGGAAACTGCGCCCTATATCGGTATCCGTGAAGCGCGCAGGATCAAGGGAAAATATACCGTTACGGTGGATGACGCGATCGAAGGCAAAAAGCATGAAGATGCCGTGTGCACCGTACAGTTTGAACTTGATGTGCATCCGCTTCTGAAGGACCACAAAGGCGGAGAGGAACATCGCAATATCCGAACGAAGCCCTATGATATTCCGCTGCGGGCACTCGAATCTGCCGATATAGATAATCTGCTGCTCGCCGGAAGACTGATCAGCGGTGATTTTCTGGCACATTCCAGCTACCGTGTATCGGGCGATGCGGCTGCGCTCGGAGAAGCCGCCGGAGCTGAAGCTGCACGGCGTGTACTGACAGGGGAGGGCATTCAATGACCCAGACAATTCGGAAATTCCTGCGCAATATCTACCGCTGGCGCATCGTGTATCTGATGTTCCTGCCGGTATTTGCGTACTATGTGATCTTCCACTATATACCCATGTACGGCGCGGTGATCGCTTTCAAGAACTACCAGCCGGCAGCGGGTTTCAAAAACGCCGAGTGGATCGGCCTCAAGCACATCATCGACTTCTTCAAAAGCTACTACTTTGTCAGACTTCTTAAGAATACTCTGAGAATCAGTTTAACATCGCTGATTTTCGGCTTCCCCGCGCCGATCCTGCTTGCGCTGCTTTTGAATGAAGTCAAGTCTTCCGGCTACAAGCGCATCGTCCAGACCGTGACCTATTTCCCGCATTTCCTGTCCATCATGGTCGTGTGCGGCATGATCGTCAATTTCTTTTCCCATAATGGTCTTGTGAACGACATCATCGAAATTCTCGGCGGCAGCCGGACGGACTTTCTGTTGGAGCCCTCCGCGTTTACGCCCATTTACGTCGGCTCGGGCATCTGGCAGAGCATCGGCTGGGGCAGCATCGTGTATCTGGCCGCGCTGTCGGGCATCGATCCGTCCCTGTATGAAGCAGCGCGAATCGACGGAGCGAACCGTTTTTCGCAGGCGATCCATATCACGCTTCCCGGTATTATCCCGACAATTACGGTTATGTTTATCCTGCGTGTGGGCAGTATCATGAATGTGGGATATGAGAAAATTATCCTTCTGTACAATAACCTGACGCTCGAAAGCGCGGATGTTATTTCGACCTTCATCTATCGCAAGGGCTTGCTGAATGCCGATTACTCCTACAGCACGGCTGTCGGACTTTTCAACTCGGTCGTTAACTTCGGACTGGTCGTCGCGGCCAATGCGGTCAGCCGTTCGGTCCAGGAAACCTCGTTGTGGTAAGGAAGGTTAACATGAAGACGAAATCAAAAATCAAAGTCAGTGCAGGCGAACGCGTATTTGATGTGTTCAATGTGACGTTACTGTTCCTGCTCATGGTCATCATGCTGTATCCCATGCTCTACGTGGTATTTGCATCATTCTCCAATCCCGGTGAGCTGGCGTCATATGACGGACTGCTGTTTGCTCCAAGAGGTTTTTCTCTTGCCGCTTACGAAGCCGTGAAGAATAACCGGATGATTCTGCGCGGTTATCTGAATACCCTGATCATTGTTGTTGCGGGCACGGTCATCAACCTTGTCATGACCTCCCTGGGCGCGTTTGTACTGTCCCGTCAGGGTCTGCCGTACAAGAAATCTCTGAACCTGTTCGTGGCGTTCACCATGTTTTTCGGCGGCGGTCTGATTCCCAGTTATCTG
>JAKSPR010000373.1 GCA_024404655.1 Clostridia bacterium
GATTTGCCGAGAGTAGAGGTTTTATATTTATCCATGGAGATCATCATTTTCTGTAAAGATTCAATGAGAAATTCTCCATCCGGCAAAATGGTATAAACGTCCTTGGTGAGCTTGATATATTCGGATTTGCGGGCATTGTCAATGATACCGGTCCGGGTTGCTTCCGTACCGAGTTCCAGACCTTCAAAGATGGCGCGGTAGTCCTCGACATCGGATGCGCTGTCGGTGAGTTCTTCCCCATCGGCCCCGACGTTCATTTTCCCGGACTTTTCTTCCTTGAAAGGATTTTTCAGATAATTATTCAGGGTTTCAATGGTATAGTGGCGGGGCGGTTCGGTGGCCTTTTCAATGGGCTTGAAGTTGATTTTGACGGGATCACCGATCTCCAGCGGCGGGAGGACCTTGAACTTCTGGGGAGCGTCATCAAATTTCATCCATCCCTGTTCGATGATGACCGTACCGCGGAGGGTGAAACGCTCATAAAGTTCTCCTGCTTTGCTTTTGACATCAATGGTCATTTCTGTTTTCTCGGCTACACAGTCCTTGGAACAGAACACAGCAGCAAAACGGCGGAAGATCGTCGAATAGACCTCCATTTCCTCCGGGGTGAGTTTGTCTTTGGAGGGGATCTTATAGGTCGGGGTCAGAGCGGAGTGGGATTCGATTTTGGAATCGTCAAAGATGGTTTTCTTATCCTTGAATTCTACCGGATAGCCGAGGTTTTTTGCGCCTTCCAGAATTTTTTTGATCTTATCCTTTTCCGCAGTGGCGAGGTATTCGGAGTTGGTACGGGGATAGGTGACATAGCCTTCTTCATACAGCTTCTGCAGAATCGAAAGGCTCTTGTCCATGGACATTTTGTATTTCTTGCCGAGAACATTCTGCAGTTTGGAAAGCGAATAGAGTTTTCCCGGCTGGATGATCTCTTTTTTCTTTTTAAGATCGGAAACCACCGCGTCTCCGGAATTGTATAGATCACACAGTGCCTGGGCTTCACTGCGGCCTTTCTCGTCTGCGTCAAATTCCTTCTTTGAGACAAGTTCGACGACAGCTCCCTTGGTCTTTTCCTTTGAAGCAACAGAAAGATAGGGCTTGGGGACAAAATTGCGGATCTCCATATCCCGGTCATAGATAGCCTTGACAATGGGGATGATGACCCGTCCTACGCGCAGAAGTTTTCCTGTACGAATGGAAGCATATCGGGTCAGATTGACGCCGTAGAGCCAGTCGACATAGGTTCGTGCAAAGCCTTCATTTGCGAGGCTGTCATATTTGGTTTCGGGTTCCAGAGCTGCAGCTGCGGCGCGAATGGTCTGCTCTGTCTGGTCGGGAAGCCACAGGCGCATGAGTTTTTTATTGGTGTCCGGGACAGCATGCTGCAGGATCAGACGGACGATGATCTCACCTTCTCTGTCGGCATCTCCTGCGTTGACGATGGTATCCACGTCGGCACGGCGGCAGAGATCACGGATCAGGGCATACTGCTTTTTGACGCCCTCATCCGGTGCAGGCGTTTTCCGCTTTTTGGAGCGGGAACCGCCTTTGCTCTGAGCAGGACGGAGCTGGAAACGAAATTCATCCGGAAAACACGGCAGGTTATCCAGTGTCCATTTGCTGCCGGTTTCATTTTCTGAATAGGCTTCAACATCGGCAAGAGAAAACAGATGGCCAAATGCCCATGTGACGATATAATTTCCCCCGGTAAGGCATCCTTCTCCGCGTGTCTTTGCTCCGAGCGCGGCGGCGATGTTTCTGCCAAGGCTCGGTTTTTCGGCAATAATCAGAACCATACTGTCTGTCACTCCCCTGCTAAAAACTTTCAGACGCCCTCCAGATCAAACGGCGGCGTGTATTCTTCTTTTGCAGCACTCTTTTCTTGAAAAAAGCCGTCAAAACCACATTCAGTGACAACGTTGCAGACGCTTTCGTATTCGAAGGTCGTCACGCGGCGGTTGATCTCTTTGTGCTCGCAGCTTTTATAAAACGGTGTATACTGGCTCATCAGACTGAGTACGATCTCATCCGGCGAGAACAGTTCCCGCAGTCGACGGATGACCGCGATGGAATCCCTGCGTCCTCCGGGCATAACGAGATGGCGCACAATGGTTCCGCGTGTCATCATGCCGCGGGCATCATAAGCAGGTTTACCGGTCTGCCGCGCCATTTCCGAAACGGCGGTATACGCGGTCATCGGATAGTCTGCAGCACCGGAATATGCGGCAGCGCGGGCGGAATCGTCATATTTGACATCCGGAAGATAGATATCCACATAACCTTCCAGACGCTTTAAGGTATCAACACGCTCATAACCGCCGGAATTCCAGACAACGGGGATATGCAGTTCTTTCCCACGGATATGGTCAAGTACCCGGAGCACTGCATCGGTATAGGGAGTAGCGGACACCAGATTGATATTGTTAGCACCCTGCTCCTGCAGTGAGAGGAAAACAGCAGAGAGGCGTTCCTCCGTGATATCTTTTCCGAAACATTCATGGCTGATCTTATAATTCTGACAGAAACAGCATTTTAACTGGCAGCCGGAGAAAAAGACCGTACCGGAGCCCTCTGTTCCGCTGATGCATGGTTCCTCCCAGAAATGGAGTGCCGCCCGGGCGATACGGACAGTATTTCCTGCACCGCAGAAGCCGCGTTTTCCGCCTGCACGGTCAGCACCGCAAAGTCTGGGGCACAGACTGCAGCCGTTCTGAGTGTTTTCCATCATACCGTCTCCCCTCGTGAAACATCATAGATCATGATACGTTCTATTATATCATACCTCAAAGAAAAAGTCAAATCGGATCAGCAGATGCATTTAATCCTTGAGAGCACCGGTTTGATCCCATAATTTTCTAAAAAAACCTTGCAAAACCGGGAAAGCCGTGC
>JAKSPR010000374.1 GCA_024404655.1 Clostridia bacterium
CTTATTCAGCATGTCTTTCTCGGTGCTGGGCTGTATTCTCGGTTTCCTGGCCGGATTCCGGCTGTTTCCTGCGGCTATCAGCGGTGCCTACAGTATGATGTACGTGCTTCCGAAGACCGTTACGCCGTTCCGACCGCAGATTGCGTTACTTGCCGGTTCTGTCACCATCGGCAGTATTCTGGCCGCGACGCTATGGGCCTGCTGGGGCGAATTCCGTGCGGCTCCTGCAGAACTGCTTGTGCCCAAAGCGCCCGCCGCAGGAAAGCGGATCTGGATGGAATATATCACACCTCTCTGGCGCAGGATCCCCTTTACCCACAAAGTGACTTTCCGCAATCTGTTCCGTTATAAGAAGCGGTTCTTCATGACCGTCGTCGGTGTTGCAGGATGCAGTGCGCTTCTTGTCACAGGTTTCGGTCTGCGGGATTCCATCCGCGATATTGTTGACTTGCAGTTCGGGGAGATCAACCGGTTTGAGCTGACGATCATGACCGACGATGCGGAATATGCCGCAGCACCTGACGGCGCGCTGGGAGAACTGCTGTCCTCCGATGCCGTCACAGGTGCGCTCCCCGTTTTTGAAGAATCCGGCAAAGCGGAGGCAAACGGAGAAGGCGGTTCCGTCACCATTTTGGTTCCGTCAAGGACCGGAGATCTGGATACGTTCCTATCTCTCAGAGAGCGCAAAAGCGGTACCGCACTGCCGCTGACCGATGGCGGTGTGATCCTGACAGAAAAGCTCTGCGAGACCATGGGGATATCCGTCGGTGATGCCGTTACCATAGAGAATAACGATGGAAAACGGGCCGAAACACATCTGATCGGTATTGCGGAAAACTACATTACAGCTTATGCTTATCTGTCCCCCGCCTGCTACGAAGAACTGTTTGGCAGTGCTCCGGCGTGCGCGACCCTGCTCTGCACTCTTGCATCGGACGCCGACACAGAGCACTGCATCACAGCCGCGCTGGAAGACGAGCACGCTTTCTATGCCGGTTCCTCACGCTCCATTAAAGAAACCTTTGCTGACAGCATCAAGAGCATCGACGCCGTGGTATTTGTTCTGATTGCAGCATCGGGTCTGCTCAGCATGGTCGTGCTTTACAACCTCACGAATGTCAATATCTGTGAACGCAGAAAAGAGCTGGCGACCATCCGGGTGCTTGGCTTCCATGAAAACGAAACGGAGCGGTATATCTTCCGGGAAACCAATCTGCTGAGTTTCATCGGTGCTTTTGTGGGCTTGTTTGTCGGCATCTGGCTGCACAGTTATGTAGTCCGTACCGTGGAAGTGGAACAGGTCATGTTCGGACGTACCATCGCACCGCTCAGCTATGTCTATGCCATGCTGATCTCCATTGTATTCACTCTGATTGTCAACCGGATCATGAGACGGCAGGTCCGTTCGGTCGATATGGTCGAAGCCATGAAAGCCAACGACTGATTCGTGTTGCAGGATTTCAAAAACAAATAATCACCGCAGATGCCGCCGTTTCCGACAGTATCTGCGGTGTTATTTTTTATCGGAATGGAATTATTCGAGAGCCCCTGCAACCAGCCGTTCAAATTCTCCGCCGGAGCGTCCGCAGCCGTGGGAATCGTAATTCAAGTTGTTCTTTAAGAATACAGCCGTGATCTGATTGACGGGATCGACCCAGAAGTGGGTACCGTATGCGCCGCTCCAGCCGAAGGTACCAACGGGCAGCCAGTATTTTTCATTATCGACCACGCGGACGCCGAGACCCCAGCTTTCATTGGGACTTCTGCCGGGGATTTCCGGTGCTACCCACGGTTTTTTCAGTTCCGCAAAAAGCTCCCGGGAGATCAGACGCACACCGTCAAGTTCCCCCTCTCCGCGCAGAAATTCTGCAAAGCGGCTGTAGGAATCGAGAGAACCCATGAGACCCGCCCCCGCAAGTGTATAGGTGAGGGGCGTTCCCTCATAGATATGTCTGCCCATGTTGACGGTGATCATGGTCTTGGTATCGGTTCTTTCATGCATGGTGATAAGACGGTTCCACTGGTCCTCCGTCGGACGAAACGTGAGGTCCGGGATATTCAGAGGACGGAAAAGGTTCTCGTCCACAAAGTCAGCATAGGACATACCGCTCTTCTGCTCAATGATCGCGGCAACAGCGTCAAAGGATACGCTGCCCGTATAGGCAGTATAGGAACCCGGATCGAAAACCAGAGGCTTGTCCGCACAGTAGGCGGCAGCGGCGGAAAGGCTTTCAAATGCGGATTTCGGCCACTGTTCCAGCATGGCAAGACCCATAGGCAGCTCTGACATGATGCCGCTGGTGTGGGTCAGCAGGTGCCAGATTTTGATGGGCGTTCTTGCTTTATGGTCTGCGGTCGGCACACCGTCTTTCATCACAGCGACGTCCATATCCTTATATTCCGGTATATAATCGGCAAGATCATCTTCCAGACGCAGCCAGCCTTTCTGAACAGCCAGAAGGGTCGCTGCACCTGTGACCGGTTTGGTCATGGATGCAAGACGGAACATGGTATTCTCGGGCAGAGGAGTTCCCTCCCATGCATCTTTGACGCCGCGGGTCATGCGGGTCACGATCTTTCCCTGCTGTCTGACGATCAGCTGCACACCGGCATAATAATTCCGGTCAAATCCGGTATTCAGCCAGTCTGTGAGAGATGCTTCCAGTTTATTCTGATTGAGTATTTTCATAATAAATCAAGACCTTTCCATGGGGATTCTAATGGTATACATTTTATCACGACTTGTACCGCTTGTCAAGAATTGGAAAGTGAGTAAATCGTTACAGTTCAGCCGAATCTCTGCTCTCGGCCTGATTATGGTTGTATCCTGACTCGGCGGGGTGACCGGCAAGGGCTTTGCGCTCGCCCTTGCAGTCTTCG
>JAKSPR010000375.1 GCA_024404655.1 Clostridia bacterium
TGATATCAGAGGTATGATCAATGGTGACGTCTGCGGCGACGTGGACGGCGATATTCACGGTACGGTCAACGGTGACGTCTGCGGCGACGTGAACGGCGATATTACTGGCACTATCAATGGTAATATCAGCGGCGATGTAAACGGCGATATTTCCGGCATTGTCCGAGGTGATATCCTCGGCAATGTGGACGGCGATATCCTTTCCGATGCAGTCATCGAGGGCAGCATCAAAGGCAGCGTCTCCGGCGAAATTCTCGGTACGGTCAAGGAAAATACGCCCGATGATGATTGAATCAATCAAAGTACAGTTGAAAATCCTGTAACATACCCCAAAAAACAGCATTAACCCAGATTCTGAAGCTCTGCGAAGCCTGCAAGGGCGACCGCAAAGCCCTTGCCGGTCACCCCGCAAAGCCGGATGAAAACAGAATCACGCCGAGGGCAGACCCCGGATGACCGCCGCCTGTCCCCCAATAACAGCATATCCCGGATCGGAAAGCCTTGCGAAGCATGCAAGGGCGACCGCAAAGCCCTTGCCGGTCACCCCACAAAGCCGGATGAAAACAGAATCACGCCGAGGGCAGACCCCCCGACCGAAAACAGTTACCCCATAAATAACAATACCGGAAACGCCTTCCGACGTTTCCGGTATCAATTTTTTTACAGAGCTTTCAAAAATCCCACCATGCGGTCAGCCAATACCTTGTGCCCGGCATCGTTGGGATGCAGACCGTCAGGCATCAGACGGGACTGAATAGCCCATACATGGGGCTGCAGCCCACTCATGGCGTAAAGATCAAGAATCGGCAGCGCATAATACTCCGCGACTTCTTTGATGATCTCCACGTAGGTCTTCAGATTGCCCACGTCTTCCGGCTTGTTGTCACCATGCAGACTGTCTTCGTTCATGCGGTGGAGCGGGGTGACAATGACAGTGACAGCGTCGGGATAGGTCTCGATCATCGTCTTCATCAGATAATGGCAGGCACCGTAGAAGGTGTCCGGGGTGCGGTCTTCAAAGGTGCCGATGGGAGCATCACCGTGACCGAAGTCGTTGGTGCCGCCGAAGACCACATTGATGTCCGCTTCTTTGTCCATATCGACACAGCGCTTGCAGAAATCCTCGTCAAAGATAATGGGATCGGAGGGCTTCTTCTGGCGGGCAAAACGGGTGCCGCCGATGCCGTAGTTGTTGGAGCGTTTGAGCTCACACATAGCGGCAATGCGCTCGGTGAAGATTACCTCACCGCCGGAGGTTCCGCAGCCCTGCGTGATGCTGTCGCCGAGAAAGTTGATGATTTTTCCTTTGAGTTCCATGGGTTTTATCCTTTCTTTCGTATCGGAAATCGTTATTCTTCGTTATATGCCGCAATGACCTTGTCAAGACCCTTCTGAGCGCTCTTGAGGTTCTTTTCATACCAGGAGGCCAGATCGCGCTTGCCCTTCAGATTCTCGGCAAAAGGCACGAATTCGTTGTTCAGCGAGCCGCTGGAGGATGCGTTATAGTAACCGAAGTCGAAGATGCGGGCGGCCTTGATGATATCCAGCATGTCAGCGGATTCGTTGTCACGGGAGGTCTTACCCTGCAGAGCGACTTCATAGTAAGCCGGGATGACCTGATAGTAGCCGTAAGCACCCAGTGCTTCCAGAACGAGACCCGTTCTTTCCGGGTTCTTTGCGGCGTTGGGGACGACGAACAGCGTTGTACCGGCATCAACGTTGGTGCAGTATTCAGCGGCTTCGTCGTATTTGGGCCACGGGACGATACCGAAGTCGGTATCCATGGAGCGCATCATGGGGATCGCGCGCATATTCATATCGAGGAACAGGGCGCGGTTTTCCTTGAAGATCTCAAACAGCGCTTCATCCGTGGAGGACTGGTAGACGCTGACGTAGACGTTCGGCTCGTCGAGCAGATTGAAGTAGCGGTTGAAGACCTCCACCGTGCGCTCGTTGAAGAAGGAAATATAAGGAACGTCGTTTTCGTCCTTGGAGACGACACGGAGACCGGAGGTCGCAAAGGCCTGCACCGGGCCGACCCACTTCTGGGTGATGTAGCCGTAAAGGTCGTTGTTCTCGTCCATGACGCCGTCACCGTTCAAGTCCGCATAAACGTTTCTTGCAATTGATGCGAACTTTTCAAAGGTCCATTTGCCGTCAAGAACGTCCTGATAGGGAGCCGCAATATCCCAGTCCTGGAACAGCTTCTTATTGAACAGCATGACGTTGGCGGCACCCATGGTGGAATAGCTGATATCACCGGTCATGACATAGAGTTTGTGATTGATGGAGAAGCTGTTCCGCGCGTCCTGATCCCACCAGGGGTTATCCAGATTGACGCCCGGCGGCTCTGTGTTCCAGTCCAGCAGGAGCAGACGGTTGGAATAATCAAAAGCGGCGCGGCCGTGGGGCGCAATGACGTCGTATGCATCTTCGCCTGCCAGAAGGACGTTCATGGCATCGGTCTCAAAAACATCGCTGGAGGACTCGATACCCTTCATCGTGATATTGAACTTTTCGGAGACGCGGGAGTTGCGGCGGAAAATTTCGTCATCGACGATATCGCCGTTTTCCTTTTCCACAAACTGGTCATCATACCATTTTCCGGGACGGATGAACATGGTAAATTCATAGCCGTTATAATCCTTGTCGGGAATAGAAGCAAGGGGGTCGAAAACCTCCTGAACCTCTGTGACGGCTGCGGTATCTTCCGCACCGTTGGTAACGGCGTCACCCTGCGCGGGGCTGTTCTCAGCCGTACCGCAGGAGACAGAAGCGGCTGCCGCTGCTGCGATGAGCAAAAGGAAAAGCGCTG
>JAKSPR010000376.1 GCA_024404655.1 Clostridia bacterium
CTTCATGATCTGCTTGAAAAAGCTCTGCCGGAAGAATGATATCCGCTTCAAATCATTTATAACGAATGCCCCGGACCGTGCGGTCCGGGGCATTCTTATACTTTATGCCGCCTGGCTTCTGTCCGGATTCAGACAATCATTGACAGCAAAAGACTTTCGTGATATAATCAAACCATCAAAAAACAGGAGGTGCGGCATGAAAACATTCCGACAGCTCATCGGCGGGAAAGGCTATGAAATTCTCTCCTTTTTTGTCGGTCTGATGGCAGACGGAGGAAAAACAGCAGAGCTTGAAGGTCAGCGGCTGCTCAACAGTCAGAACGAAACGGTACTGGGTGCCCTGTTCAACGCGGCCGGACAGCTCTATGAGCATCAGAGGGAAACCGGTGATCCCAAGGCTGAGAAAACCCTTGCGGCACTGCACACGTTTCTCGGCTGGCAGGCGGAAATGCCCTGTCAGACCTGGGGCAAGCGGTCGATCCTCTTTTGTCTTCTGCGCTTCAAGGAGGCAGGACTGCTCTCCGTTTTCTCCCCGGAGGAACTGGAAATTGCGCGAAAAAAAACGGATATCACGGACTTTTTCGACAAATCCGCCCTGAAACTTTACACGCTGCCCAACAACTATATGGAGCTGGCGCTCTGGCTGCTCGAAGCCAGGCAGAAGCTGGGATGGGAGACGGAAGAACTCTGTTCCGCCGTCCGGAAACGCTGGAAAGAATCCCTGTCAAGCGGCACCGACAGCGGTTATATGGACGACTGCCCGCCGGACGGACGGTTTGACAGCTACACCTTTATGCCGATCATATCCTCTGCCGCAGTAACTCCCATGCCGGAGCGGGCACGGCGGATGCTGCGGGACAGCGCGCTGTGGTTCCTCTCCATGGCGAACCGCCGGGGCGACGGTTTCTGCTACGGGCGGAGCCTGTCGGTCTACGGCGATATTGAGCCGGTCAGCGTACTGCGGGCGGCACTGCAGGGCGGGGTTCTCGATGAGGACGAAACGGCCCTTGCCCATGCGTATCTCTATGCCATCTTTGAAAAATTCTTTATCTTCTGGTATGATGAAAAACGTCACTCCTTCAATATCTGGTGGGACGGTAGGGGAACCGACGACTACCGGGAAGTCCACCGGGCGCTGGAGGTCAATATCGAATTTGCCCTGAACTTCATCGGGTATGAAAAAGACATGGAAGCAAACGGGCTGCTTGATACGTCTCCCGCCGACATCATTCCCCGACCCACGGAGTGGGAAATTACGCCCTTTGTCTTCCGGGAGACGCCTTATCCGGCAGAATCCTTTGTCCTGCGGCGGGGTGATCTTATGATGATGCTGCCGCTCATCGGTCCCGGCAAGCTGAACGCCTATGCCCATTATCAGCCATTCCCGGCCTCCTGCGGCTATACAGAGGTTTCTGCCCAATCCCGTCTGCCTCTCTGGGTACCGGAATACCGTTTGACAGACGGCACAGTGCTGAAACCCATTCAGTATTATACCCATATTGAATATGAAAAAGAAGCAGGTACGCCTGTCATCCGGGCGCAGGGGTATCTTGCACGGTCGGTTCACGGCAAATCCCCGGACAAAACCGATTATCATTTCCGGACGGAATACCGTTTTGCGGGGAATACCATCACCCTGATCACAGAAGCCATTGTGCCGGGGGCGGAAGCGGTGCTCTGCTGTCCCGAAAACGGATACGGCACTGTCACTTCGGTCACAGGCTATGACCGGATATGCACAGCCGCAGCTACGGTCTGTGATCTCCGCGCGCCCCACGGCCCCATCACTGAAATCAAAGAATATCACGCGGCGGATCCGCATCGTCTGACCGTCACGATCACATTGCCCGATGCAGCATTCCAAAAGTAAGTTTCAAAGGAGATTCTGTTCATGAAAGCTTTGAATACCTGCACCTGCGCCCTTTCCCTTGCACTTATGTTCTCCCTGAGTTCCTGCGGCGGCAGTGCTCCCACACAGACCGGGGCAGATACAGAACCCGCGTCCGCTCCTATACAGACCGAAGCAGTGTCCGCACCTGTCACGGAAGAAGCATCTCCCGCTGTCACCTTCCATGATCTGCGCAAACCCCGGGACGAAGCCTCCGTCGGCTCCCGCGGGGTCTGGTGGTGGCATGCAGCTCTGGCCGAGGATCCCGCCGAGGGTGCCAAAGCTCTCGAGTCTCTCAAGGATAACGGCATCACCGAGATCTATTTCCACGCCGGACGCATGGCGGACACCGATATTCAGAGTTTCATCCGTTCCGCTGCGGAGCGCGGTATCTGGGTCGCCTGGCTGGCAGGTGACGCCCGGTGGATCCTGGACGGTAACTCCGGCGGGGACGAACAGGTGGAAACCTATCTTGACTATCAGAAAAACGCACCGGAAAATCTCCGGTTCTATGCGCTGCACCTTGATGTGGAGCCTCATCAGCTGGCCGAATTCCGGGAGGATCGGGCATCGACATTGCAGCTCTACTCCGAATTTGTGACCCGGATCGGTTCCGCCATCCACGAAGCAGGTGAGAAAATCGAATGGGATATTCCCTTCTGGCTGGATGACGATGTTGTCACGCTGCCCGACGGTTCTTCCTCCGGGCTTCTGGATGTACTGGCACAGAACAGCGACACCCTGACCCTCATGTCTTACCGCGACACGGCGGAAGCGATCCTCGATGTTTCCAAAACCGAGATCGGTATCGGAAAGACCTGCGGCTGCAAGATCATCTGCGGCGTTGAGACCTATTCCGAGGAAGGCGATTTCGTTTCCTTCATGGAGGAAGGCAAAACGATCATGTATGAGGAACTGGATA
>JAKSPR010000377.1 GCA_024404655.1 Clostridia bacterium
CGTGGAGCAGCGCCGCCAGGATCGCATCGGTATCCAAACCACTCTCTGCCACGATCTCCGCGACCGCGAGGGGATGGATGATGTAGGGTGAACCGTCCTTCCGCTTCTGGACCGCATGCTTTTCTTCTGCATACCTGAAGGCAGCGTCAATTCGCTTCATATCCGCAAAGGGCGCATGGTGGCGGATTGCCTGGACCATAGAATTATAATGTTCGGATACAGATTCCATAGTATTACCTCGCGAGATCAACTGATCTCGCCATGACGATTTTTCAGATTGGCAATGATCCCGCTGCGGTCAAGATTGACCTTCTTTCCATCGGAAGTCAGCAGGATCCGGAAAATCTTTGATTCCTCAGTAAGCTTCAGAAGTTCCAATTCCCGGAACACCTCCAGACAGATACGGGTACGGGCAGGGCGGCAGTCGGTGCCCGCATAGCGGGAAACCTTTCTTGCCAGGCAATCACAGGTTTCCGTCAGACAGCCGTTTTCTGCATGACTGACGAGATACCGCCACAGAGCGACAAACTCTGCCCGGGTCGGGAGCAGATCACCGGCCTGCTCCGGAGTGAGCCGCGAATTCCGGTAGCTGAGATACAGCTCTCTGTCGTTTTTGGAAAGCTCTCTTTGCTCCCGGGTCTGCCGGATGTCCACCAGATTCAGCTGTACGGAACGAGTCCCCCGGAATTCATTCGGCTGTACCATAAAGGCCACATCCACTTTGTCCCCCACTGTTACAGATGCCGTCAGCGCGGTCGTTGAGAAGAAAATGGCACTGAGTGAAACTCCGTCCCGGCTCAAACGAAGACGCAGGTGTTTTCCGCCGCCCACCTCGGATGCCTGTTCGATTTTGGCATTGTAAATACAGAACACCGGTCTTGCACATCCGGCACCGCAAGGCTCCAGCTCCTCCAAGCTCTCTACATTTGAAAGTGTCAGCAGTTCAGGGGAGACAGCACAGTCAATTTCCAGCGCATTCCGGGCCAGTCCTGCGCTGCTGAATTCACGGCTGAGACGGGAGATCTCCTCCCGGAATGCATCGATTTGGTCGCATCGAATGGTGAACCCGGCTGCAAGCTCATGTCCGCCATAGCTTTCCAGCAGCGGAGCCAGTTCCTCCAGCGCTGCAAAGAGATTAAAGCCGCCATAAGACCGTGAGGAAGCTTTGCCCTTCGTTCCGTCGCCATCCGGACAAACCAGGAAGGTCGGGCAGGCATATTCCTCCGCGAGGCGGGAAGCAACGATTCCCACCACGCCCTGGTGCCAGTCGGGGTTTGCGAGCACGATAGCATCATGCTTCTCCTGCTTTGGCAGCATGGATACCGCGTTTCGATAGATCTCGGCCTCCACGTCCTGTCGTTCACGATTCATTTGACACAGCTGACCGGCAAGCCTGGCCGCTCGCTCCGCGTCATCTGTCAAGAACAGTTCCAGTGCCACATTGACCTGCCCCATTCTTCCGGCCGCATTGATGCGCGGTGCCAGCGAGTAACCCACGGTCGTTGCATTGACCGTTTTTCCAAGACACCCGCACTCCTTCATAAGTGCCCGCAGGCCGACGCGTTTCGGCGCCTGCATAGCGGCAATGCCCTTCCGAACGAACACCCGGTTCTCTCCGGAGAGCTTCATAACATCGGCAATTGTTCCGAGGCACAGAAGATCGCAATAGCGTTCAAGCACTGTTTTCTGGTTGCCTTCCAGAGCAGCGGCAACCTTAAATGCCACACCGACGCCGGAAAGATTCCGATGGGGGTATGTATCATCTTTTCTGTGCGCGTCCACCACAGCAATGCAGTCGGGCAGTTCGCTCTTGCACTCGTGGTGATCTGTGATGCAGAGGTCGATCCCTCTTCTGCGGCATTCCTCTGCTTCCTCTGCCGCAGTGACCCCGCAATCCACAGTGACGATCAGACGAACGCCTTCCTCATCGAGGGTTTCGATCGCCTGGTAGTTCAGACCATAGCCCTCCTCCAGACGGCTGGGAATATAGGGCATGCAATCTGCGCCTTTGCCGCGGAGGTAATCCGTCAGCAGTGTGGTGGCAGTGATGCCATCCACGTCATAATCGCCGAATACGGCGATCTTCTCTTTGGCAGCCATAGCTCTGCGGATACGTGCAGCAGCCCGGTCCATATCACGAAGAAGATATGGATCGATCAATTCGGAATCTGAAGAAAGGAATTCTTTCGCGGCTTGTAGATCCGTGTAGCCGCGACTGCACAGCACTGCAGCTGTCAACGGGGAAAACCCTCCCGCTTCCAGCCGTGAAATGGCTGCCCGGTCGACTTCCGCGACCTGCCATTCACTGAATTTCAAAACACAACACATCCATATTAAAAAAATTTTTTTCATGCTATTATATCAAAAAAAGCCTTCAAGAACAATAGGAATACCTTGAATTTTTCTCTTTTCCGGCCCTCATCCTGTCGGAGTTGAAACGATCGGCTTTTTTTCAAATTCAGGTTGACTTTTTCAAGATGTATACTGTATAATATCTGCCGTATGTATAGAAGATTTATGCTTTTCTACAGAGAGCTGCGGTCGTCTCCCCGGCGGCTGTTGAGCATAATTTATTAGGAGGTGTCACCACATGAAGCGTACTTATCAACCCAGCAAACTTCACAGATCCAAGGTCCATGGTTTCAGAAAGAGAATGTCTACCGCTAACGGCCGTAAGGTTCTTTCCGCTCGCCGTGCAAAAGGCAGAAAAGTTCTGTCTGCTTAATTCAGGCAAAACTGCATACGCTATGAATTTGACGAAATAGGGGTGAATAGACAATGTTCTGTTCGCCCCAATT
>JAKSPR010000378.1 GCA_024404655.1 Clostridia bacterium
GCCGGGGCTCCACAGCCAGATGGAGTTGGCGGGCTTTAAGCCTCTTGCCTTTCTTGCAAGGTTGACGGGATGGTCTTTCAGAATATCATAACTCTTCTTCATCAGTTCCAGATACGGAGCACCGGCCTCGCCTGCGGGCAGATACTGTCCGATGCGCTCGCCCAGATGGTCGTGAGGACGCTCGAAGTTATATTCGGAGG
Source organism: Clostridia bacterium (assembly GCA_024404655.1). Classification (GTDB taxonomy): domain Bacteria; phylum Bacillota; class Clostridia; order Oscillospirales; family CAG-272; genus RGIG3925. The sequence continues at coordinate 201 of JAKSPR010000378.1, forward strand.
GGATGTTTCTCCAGAGCAGGCAGTGACGGTAACTGATGCCGGTGTGGAAACGCATATCCTCATTGCCGAGAGCTGCGTCGATGGCCTTGATGAGCTCGTCCGCCTCGGCGGTGGTGATCTCATCGGCAGAGTGGTCGAGGATAATCTTATCCTCGTAGTTTTCTTCATCTTCGCTCAGCGTGACGACATTGCAGCGGATGGCGGTATCCTCGGGGGACATGGTGAGGCCCATGCTCATAGCCTCCAGCGGAGAGCGGCCTTTGGAATAGACCTTGGGGTCATAGGAAAGCACCGCGATATTTGCGGTATCGCTTTCGGGTACCATGCCCTGGGGGACATTGGAGACCGTACCGACCAGCGCTTCCTTTGCCAGTCTGTCAGTCATCGGCTTCTTTGCTGCTTCCATCGGTGTCTTGCCGCCCAGTGCTTCAATGGGGGTATCTGCCATGCCGTCTGCGAGTACAACCAGATATTTCATAGTATGTAAAGTTCCTTTCATCAACCGGAATACGGGTATTCTTTGAACTATATTCTGTATTATTATACCACAGTTTTTCCGCTGTTACAAGATATGCGGCGAAAATGCTTGTGAATTTTTTGCGTATTTTTTGTTTTCTTATGCCGAATTCCATCGGCCCGCTTTACTTTTTATCCATTTTCGTGTATAATAGAAGGCAAAGACAGGAAAGGGGGGTAATTCCATGAACGAAATACTGCTGAACAGGCTCCGTACCGTCACGGAAGAAGAAAAAAGGCTGCTCGACCATGCGGGAACCATTGACCGTTCCCTTTACATGCAGTCCGATTCCTCCCAGGTTGACGCCTCCCTTCTGCTGGAAAAGGGCAAGCTCATCACCCTGCGTCCCCACACGCGCTTTACACATTTCCCGCGCCATACCCACAACTATGTGGAGATGGTCTATATGTGCTGCGGGGAGACCACCCACATCATCAACGAAAACACAGTCCGTCTGCGGGCAGGAGAACTCCTTCTGCTCAATCAGAACGCGGTGCAGGAGATCCTTCCCGCCGGGGAGGGCGACATCGCCGTAAACTTCATCATTCTGCCCCAGTTCTTTGATACCGCCATCCGCATGATCGAGGAAGAAAACGATCCCATCCGCGACTTTCTGGTAAACTGCTTATCCGGCTCCGGTCACGGCGGCGGTTATCTGCATTTTGCGGCGGCGGAGGTCCTGCCCATCCAGAATCTTCTGGAAAACCTGATCTGGACGCTCTCCAACCATCAGCCCAACAAACGAAGCATCAATCAGCTGACCATGGGTCTGCTCTTTCTGCAGCTGGCAAACCATACGGAAATCCTGCAGGTGGCACCGGCCGACGAAGAAGAAAAGCTGACCCTGCGCATCCTGCGCTACACGGAGGAGCACTACCGGGACGGTGCATTAGAGGACATAGCAGCGATCTTACACTACGACGAATGCTGGCTCAGCCGGGAAATCAAGCGGCGCACGGGACATACCTTTACGGAGCTGATGCAGGAAAAACGCCTCAAACAGGCGGTTTTCCTTCTGAAAACCACAGCGATGAAGGTCTCCGACATCAGCGAAACTGTGGGTTATGAGAACGTCAGCTACTTCCACCGCATTTTTAAGAAACGCTTCGGCGTATCCCCCTATCAATACCGGAGCTGCAAATAAGGACACTTTTTCAGTCAAATGCGGTACTGGAATTTGCATGGAAATTGGGGTACAATTATAATACCGAAATCCGGGTCTGTGAGGTCCCGGCAAATTTTCTTACAAGAAAGGCGAAAACTGACATGACAAGATATGAATCTGCAAAGGCAAAGTATGCCGCATACGGCATCGACACCGATGCTGTCATTGCACAGCTGAAAGACATTCCCGTCGCTCTGCACTGCTGGCAGGGTGATGACGTCATCGGCTTTGACCATGACGGCCCTCTCACCGGCGGTATCCAGACCACCGGCAACTACCCCGGCAAGGCAAGAACTCCCGAAGAGCTGTTTGCCGATATGGAAAAGGCAATCTCTCTCTGCCCCGGTAAGGCAAAGTTGAACGTCCACGCATGCTATGCGATCTTTGAGGACGGCGAGTTTGCTGACCGCGACAAGCTGGAACCGAAGCACTTCGCAAAGTGGGTTGAGCTTGCAAAGAAGCACAACATGGGTATTGACTTCAACCCGACCTTCTTCTCTCACCCCAAGGTAAAAGACGGTCTGACCCTGTCCTCCCCCGATGAAGAAACCAGAAAGTTCTGGGTCGAGCACGGCAAGGCCTGCGTCCGCATCTCCGAGTACTTTGCAAAGGAGACCGGTATTCCCTGCGTTATGAACATCTGGATCGGCGACGGTTTCAAGGATATCCCCGCTGACCGTATGGGTCCGCGTATGCGCTACAAGCAGTCCATCGAAGAAATCCTCTCCGAGCCCTTTGATTTCAATCTGGTCAAGCCCTGCGTTGAATCCAAGGTCTTCGGTATCGGCGTAGAATCCTACACCTCCGGTTCCGCAGAATTCACGCTGGTCTTTGCAGCACAGCATGCTGACAAGTGCCTGCCTCTGATGGACAACGGTCACTATCATCCCACCGAAGTTGTCTCCGACAAGA
>JAKSPR010000379.1 GCA_024404655.1 Clostridia bacterium
CATCGTCTGATCACAGTCATGCTTGCAGCGGTACTTGGTATCGCTTCCATTGGTCTTGCAGGCTGTGAAAAACAGACAGATGAAGATTTACAGAATCCGGATACATCCAGTGAAACAGAGGAGACGGCGGAAATGATAAAAATTTACGATCATTCAGACGAAGTCATCCCACCGGAAACAATCCGGAAAGAGGATGCTTATCAGCTCTGTTATAATCAGAACTACAACGGAAGAAACGGATATCCCGTTTCCGGCTGGCGGTATGATAACCGAGGCGGTCCCCTGCAGACAGAAGTCGGGGGAGGTCCCGGGGTACTCAACGATATCAGCGAAGAATACGGTGTTGCACTGATCCGGGATTTCAATAAGATCACATCGGGCCGCATCGTGACGGAAACGTCCATCAAGGCTATGGGAGAGGGCGTATATCTGGAATATCAGGATACAAACGGCAATCCGCTTTATCGGCTGACTCTGCGCGATGACAGCTGGAAACTCCTGAATCCCGATGGCGGAGAAACGGTACTTATGGATCATGTTTTTGATGATAAATCCTGTACTGCCGCGTTCCGCATCACCCTTGATCTCGATAAGGGCACAGCTGTGACGGTGATCAATCACAAGGACCTGGGAGAATATCCGCTGTTGTCCGATTCCCTCGGCAGTTTCCGTTTTGCAACAGAAGACAAGGCGAAGGTATCGGCAGCTCCCGGTTCTATCAATATCGTGGCAAATTACGCCGCATACGAGGATTTCAGCCAGTTCGGTACCCAGAAGGTATATGACTGGGAAACGGACGGAACTGTCAACATCAATGACAGTGCACTTCTGATCCGCAAGGGAACATCGGCAAAAAAGAACTTTTCCCCGATCGGCGGACGGGTTGTTGCCGAGACGAAATTCCTTCTGAAAGACGATGGAGCGGTGGATATCTCCCTGCAGTCCGGAAATCAGACAGTACTGACTTTCCGTGCGAAGAGCGGCATGTTCTCCGCAGGTCCGGAGGACGGGGCACAGTCGGAAATGCTCTATGAGGGCAGAAAGAATATGTGGTACCGTCTCCGCATCACAGCAGACGGCAATACAGGGGAGGCCGGCATCTATATCAACGGCCGTCTTGCCGGTTCTGTACCCATGGCGACCATTCTGCCGGTTGACGGTGTGACTTTATCCTCTGCCGAGGGAACGGCTTCTTTCGATATGCTCCGCGTCTTTGGCGAGGTCGAGCATGAGGACTATGTGCCAGCACCGGCGGTGAGGGCTTCTTTTGATGATTATGTGGTCGGACTGAATATCTGCTCCCTCTGGCGGGAAGGTCATCACTATGGCTGGAGCTGCATTGCGCCTTTTGCTGAACCGGAGCCTGTCCTCGGCTATTACGATGAAGGCACGCCGGAAACCGCCGACTGGGAGATCAAGTACATGGTCGAACACGGCATCGATTATCAGGCCTTCTGCTGGTATGCGGATGTATCAAACGGACCGCTGAAAAATCCGCGCATGAGTGAACATCTTCACGACGGCTTCCAGTTTGCAAAGTACTCCGATTATATGAAGTATACGCTGATCTGGGAAGCTGCCAACGCACAGCATTTCGATTCTTATCAGTTCCGCAACCATGTTATTCCGTACTGGTTTGAAAACTACTTCCTTGACGACAGATACCTAAAGATCGACAATAAGATCGTTCTGCAGATCTTCGGTCAGGATAAACTCTCCGATAATACCTATTTCGGTTCTGTCGCCGGTGTCAAGGCGGAATTTGATTATCTGCGTGAGACGGCCAAGAGCTATGGGTTTGACGGTGTGATCATCATCGGCTGTTCGGGACGTGCTGACGATAATTATGCAGCTATGGGCATTGATGCAGTTTCTGCCTATAACTGGGGAAATGCCGGCAACCGGTATGACGTCAATAAGAACAGTATTCTGACAAGCGCTGCAGCATCGGATAAGGTCTATACGATCCCGACAGTCAGTGTCGGTTTTGACAGTATCCCATGGCACGGCGTACGATACGGTATGATTTCACTTGAAGATTACCGTGCGGCGAACGAATGGGTCAAGAATGAATATCTCCCCACCCATACCGAAAAGGGTGCATGGAATGACCGGCTTGTCATGATGTCCACATGGAATGAGTACGGAGAGGGTACTTATATCATGCCCTGTGAAAATCTCCATGGCTTCGGATATCTTGATGTCATCCGGGAAACCTTTACGGATTATGGTCCTGCAGATGAGACGGTCAATCTCGTTCCGACGGCAGTACAGAAAGAGCGCATCAACCACCTGTTCCCGCAGAACGTCCAGCATCTGCGTTCACAGGGCTGGTACGGTTTCGGTGACAGTTTTGATACTACCGGACACACTGTGGTGAAGGCTCTGGAATTTACAAAAGAAACCTGTTCAGTTTTCCAGATCGGTCATGTGAAATATGATAACGGCGATATGTCCGGTGTATCGGATCCCGGAAAGAGCGACCCGATCATCAATTTCAAGAAAGACTGCGATCTTGAGACTGCGGATATTGACGCGGTCCGCATCACCATGCAGGCGGATGCCGGAACCAGTGTTGTGCTGTATTTCACCACTGACGGCGATGGCGGATTGAGTGAATCAAAGACGCTGCGTTTTGTGACGGATACGAATGAGATGAAGTCCTACGTTGTCAAGACAGGGGAATGCAGTACCTGGACCGGCATCCTGAAGCATGTCCGGCTTGACCCCACCACTGCTGCGGATGCTGCTTTCACCATGAGAAGTATTGAGTTCTTAAC
>JAKSPR010000038.1 GCA_024404655.1 Clostridia bacterium
TGAAGAGACAAAAAAACTGCGGCACGCACCGCAGTTTTTCTTTTTTATCTTGTTCTGATCAACCAAGCGCATCCAGAGCATCCAGCAGCTTATCCAGCTTCTTCTGGGCACTGCTCATGCCCTTCTCGATGCTCGATGCCACAACATTGGTCTTCTTGTTGATGGAGCTGCTCAGAGCGTCATAACCGATTGCGCTGAAATACTCGGTATAAGCATACTCAAACGGGCAGCGGATACCTTCGCGGAGGATATCAAGGACCTTTGCGGACTGTTCATCCTGGGAGTACTTGATTTTCAGCGCTGTCTCAAAGTATGCCGGCATGATGTGTTCATCCGTGTACTGGGTCATAGCCTGCAGATAAGCGCTGAGCGCAGGGAGATGATCCTCTTTGACGGTTACAGGGATCGCACTGATCTCCGCGATATCATGCACCAGAGACCGATAGCCATCCTGCTGTTCATCAAGCTTCGGATACGGCAGCATGCCGATACCGTCCATGTTGCGCATCTCATCTGTTTCGAGATCAGCAATTTTCAGCCACACGTCGAACAGAACCTGACCATTGACAAAGTAGTTGATACGCTCGGCAGTTCCTTCCGAATCCATGACACAATATCCGGGGCTGGAATATACTTCAATAATCTTATCCGCCAGAACAGACAGACGGTCGACGCTGGGATTCAACACCAGATTGCCGTCACTATCCTTGGATACCGTCCGGCAGCCGGTTGTGTTGAAGTACAGATTACCCCATGCGGTATGAGCCCGGACACCGTACAGATCCTGACGATCCCGGCTTCCGTCGCCGTTGAGATCACGGTATGCGTCTTTCATGTAGTCCAGAAGCACATCGTAGGTCCATTTTCCATCAAAAACGGTATTATAGAGGTCATCACTGCCCTCATACATTTCCGTGATCAGGTTTTTGTTGAAGTACATAACGTGAGTACCACGGAGGACATCCATGAAGTACTCACCCACAAGGAAATACTGCTTTCCGGGAAGAATGGAAAGTTCGTCCATATACTCCTTGAACCAGCCCTTGGCAGAGAAATCAAAATAATTGGATTCCGCGGGCATGGATGCAACGTCGTAAAGCACGCCGGAGGTCAGGCAGCGGACCAGACCATACTGGTCGTTGATGTAAAGATCGGCATTGCTGTCACCGGCAAGGACCGGCTTCTGGATGTATTTCAGAACGTTTGTGTAGCCGAGATCCGTCTCGATCCAGTTGACCTTGACATTCAGTGCGTCGGCGACCTCCATGTTGCGGCGGTAGACCATATCTTTTGCAACGTCGCCGATCTCTTCACTGGCTCCCATGATATAGACGGCGGAGGTGTTCCATTCCTCGGAGTTTACGGAAATGTCGATGGTGATCTCCTGTCCGCCGAAATCAAGGTCTGCCAGAGAACCGATGGAATTGATAGCCGGAATGACAGCAGCTTCTGTTTCCGCCTCAACCGGTGCGGTCTGTTTTACGGGCTCCGTCGTCTGCGGCGTCTGTCCTGCTTCACCGCAGGAAACAGCCAGAGACAGGAGGGTCGCTGCAGCAAGTGCGAGCGCTGCTCTGTTTTCTTTTTTCATATATGCAAATTCCTTTTTTCTTTAATCTTCGGGCTTGGTTTCCAGCTTCAGCGGATAGTCACCGAGCTTGTTGACCTTGAAGCCGTTCTTCTTATAGGTCTCATAGTCAAAGGCATCCAGTTCGTCCATAGCCAGCTTGTGGAATTCATAGAAATTCTTCCACCACTCATAACCGGTGCCGAGTTCTGCGCTCAGATAAGCATCCGCGATATCACAGCCCATGGCGGGAGCGACATAGAACGCACCCATTGCGAGGACGTTGACGCCGTTGCCGGTGATAGCGCGGCGGGCAGCCGGAACGCTCTCCACAACACCTGCATGAACGCCGGGGCACTTGCTGGCTGCGATGTGAATACCCATACCAGTACCGCAGAAGATCAACGCACGCTCAAATTCCTTTTCCGTGATCATCGCGCCGACGCGGAGACCGAGGCGGTGGAACATGAGGTCGGTATCATTCGGATCGGAATCGACCTTGACGCCGATATCGGTGATGGTCCAGCCCTTGGCTTCGAGGTGAGCAACAACCGCATCCTTGAGCGGCTGTCCGGCGAAATCTGCAGCAACCAGAAGCTGCTTATCCTTGATCATTTTCATAAGTGTGTTTCCTTTCCTTTTCCCTGATTTCGGGAGAACGCATCTCCCCTGTTATTTCTATTATAACAAGCGGATTTCCATCTGTCAAGGGCATTTTTGCTTTTGGCGGCAAAAGAAAACAGCACCCCAGATGGGATGCTGTTTCTCTGGAACCTGCGAATCGCAGATCATGTGCCATTTCGGCCTCTCTGAGTGAATTACTCAGCAGCGAGGACGCTGACGCGCTTCTTGTTGTCGCCGTAACGCTCAAACTTTACGACGCCGTCAATCAGAGCGTAAATGGTATCATCGGAGCCAATGCCGACACCAGTGCCGGGATGGACGTTGGTACCTCTCTGTCTGACAATGATGTTGCCGGCAAGAACTGCCTGACCGTCAGACTTCTTAACACCGAGTCTCTGCGCGTTGGAATCACGGCCGTTCTTGGTAGAACCGACACCTTTCTTATGAGCAAAGAACTGTAAGCTCAGCTTTAACATGGATAGCACTCCTTTCAGAATTCGGTAAAATGCAAGTTTCCCATCGGATAAAGAAAACCTTTATCCGTCTGCAGAACATCAGACTGCGTGTTCTTCCGCACTCACATCAAGACAGTCGTAATAGTCTTCGAGCATATCATTCAGCTGCAGATAGTAGCTGTAAATGAGGCCCTGGACGGCATACTGCTGCTTTTCATCGTGATTGCCGGGAAGCGCCGCTTTACACCTCACGGTGATATCAGTGGTCTTCTCGTCGATCTTATAATCCACATCTGCCGCATACGCAACTTCCATGGTATTGATGATGAGCATCGTCATAGCTGACAGCGCTGCGCACAGGATATCCTGTCCGGCATCGGCAAAACCGGAATGTCCGGTCTCACGGAAACCGTAAAAAGCGCCGTTGTGCTTGTAAAAAACTACCTTCGTCATTCTGCATTCAGAGGATCTCAGCCCTCGATCTTCTCGATCTGAACCTTGGTATAGGGCTGTCTGTGGCCGATCTTCTTCTTCTCGTTCTTCTTGGACTTGTACTTGAGAATGTAGATCTTCTTGGCCTTGCCGTTCTTAACAACGGTAGCGGTAACCTTTGCGCCGTCAACGCAGGGAGCGCCGACAGTGAACTTATCACCGGCAGAGAGTGCAAATACCTTGTCAAAAACTACCTTTTCGCCATCCGCGACGTCGAGCTTCTCGATGTAGAGAATGTCGCCTTCCTGAACCTTGTACTGCTTTCCGCCTGTTTCAATGACTGCAAACACGAAAAGCACCTCACTTTCATTTATGACTCGCTAAAGCAGGCAAACCGATTTTCATCGATTTTTTGAGACCTGATTTCATGCGGCATATTATTATACCATGAAAAGACAGCATTTGTCAAGAGATTTTCTCCCCTGCAAATGCTGTTTTTTCTCGTATTTTGTTAATATTTTATGAACTTCCGGCACTCCTCGGAAAACGGCTCATTTATGGTGCAATGCAGCCGCACGGAGGGTGTTTTCCAGGAGCATCGTGATGGTCATGGGACCGACGCCGCCCGGAACAGGGGTGATCATCGACGCAACCTCGGAAGCGGAGGCAAAGTCCACGTCTCCCGTCAGCTTGCCGTCTGCGCGGCGGTTCATGCCAACATCAATGACAACGGCACCGGGCTTGATCATATCGCCCGTGATGAAGTCTGCACGGCCGATGGCGACCACAAGGATATCCGCTTCTCTTGTCACAGCGGCAAGATCGGGGGTCTTTGAGTGGCACACGGTGACCGTACCGTTTGCCGCCAGAAGCAGCAGCGCCATGGGCTTGCCGACGATATTGGAGCGTCCCACAACGACGCAGTTCTTCCCTGTCACATTAACCCCGGATTTTTCCAGCATGACCATGACGCCGGCGGGCGTACAGGGCAGGAAATCGGGATTGCCGATCATCAGTTTGCCCGTGTTGAAGGGATGGAACGCATCCACGTCCTTATCGGGACGGATGGCGTGAATAACCTTTTCCTCGCTGATGTGCTTCGGCAGGGGGAGCTGAACGAGGATGCCGTCGATATCCGCTCTTTCGTTGAGCTTTGCAAGAACGGAGAGCAGCTCGTCCTCCGTCGTTGCCTCAGGCAGTTCAATGACTTCGGAGTACATACCGACTTCCCCGCAGGCCTTGTGCTTGTTGCGGACATAGACCTGGGATGCGGGATTTTCACCGACGATGACTACGGCAAGGCCGGGAGTCACACCGCCTGCTTTCATTGCCGCGACCTTTTCCGCGATCTCTGCGCGGGTCTCTGCGGCGATTCTTTTGCCGTCAATACGTTCTGCTGCCATATCAGTTTTCTCCTTCCGGTTTGTCAGCGGCAGATTTATCGGATGCTTCATCTGCGGGCTTTGCGGTATTATCGGCTGCGGGTACGTCCTCCGGTTTCTTGGCGGGAGCTGCAAATTCGGGATTTGCGGAGTTCTTATTTCCGTATTTGTCGTTGGTCTTTGCGACGTTCTTTGCGGAGAACAGGTTCTCATAAGCCTGATTATCCTGAACTGCGGCGAGAACGGGTCTTGCGCGCTTCTTCAAGAGATAGTAGAACATGATGCCGAACAGGACACAGCCGATGGCGACCAGCTGGGAAATTCTGACATTGCCCAGATACAGGGAGTCGGAGCGGAAGCCCTCGATGAACATACGTCCGAAACCGTACCAGATGATATAGGAGAAGAAGACCTGACCGTCAAACTTCTTCTTGTTCTTGCGGTAGATGCGGTTGATGAGCAGGAAACCGATGACGTTCCAGATGGATTCATAAAGGAACGTGGGATGCGCATAGGTCTTGATGGCGTCGGGGGTGGACTGGAGGGTCATGATCCACTTGATGGCCATGCCCTTGAAACGGGAGGTCTCAAAGGTCTTGCCAAGGAATTCATAGCGGAGGATGGAGCCGTAAGCCTCACCGTTCATGAAGTTGCCCCAGCGGCCCATGGCCTGCGCGATCATAACACCGGGGCAGACCATATCAAGGAATTTCAGCGGGCTCTTGCCCTTGAGCAGAGAGAGCACGAGGATGGTAAGGCCGCCGAAGATCAGACCGCCGTATATGGCAAGTCCGCCGTTCCAGATCGCAAAGATATCAAGGAAGGAGGTATACCGTCCGTCCCATGTCATAGCGACATAGTAAAGGCGCGCACCGAGAATACCGATGAGGACGACCCAGATCGCGTAATCGAGAACATCATCCGTGGTAAAGCCCTCTTTCTTTGAACGGAAGCAGGTGTACCAGACGGCAAATACAATGCCGAGGGTGATGAAGATGCCGTACCACGCGATACGGAAGGAACCGATGTGCACAAGGAATTTGTTGATTTCCCACGGTCCGAGACCGAGATTCGGGAAGCCGATGATTGTTGAGTCTGCCATAAGTATATAAATCCTTTCTTAGATTACTGGGGTTCTTTCAGTTACCGGGGATCATCATCCAGCGGATCCACCACGCTGACCGCCATGCGGTCTGGGTCATAGACGCTGTCCAGCGCATCGAACATGTCGTCGATTTTCAGTTCCGCCATGATATCGGTATCGGCGAACATCTCGCCGCCATCCATCACAAGGGAAAGGCAGGAACCTGCGATTTCCTCGGAGGACTCAAAGGCTGTGACGGCGCAGGCGTACATGACACGCTTGCAGCGCTCAAACTGGGCCTTTGTGATATCGTGCTTCTGCTGCCGTTCGGCGATATAGTTTTTCACGCGGTCGAGAAATTCCTCCTCGCGGGAGGTCTCCGCCGACAGCATGACGTAGGAAAACTCCGAGGACAGTTCAAAATCAGCACCGAAGCGGGCATTGATAAGCCCCTCCGAATACATGTCATTGAAAAATTTCGAGGCATTGGAAAACAGGATATCATTGGCAATATCCACCGCCGCAGCTTTTTTCATTCGGGCAACGGGATCCGGATCGATCTCCGGCTCCTTGACGCCGAGATAGACCAGCGGCACCGCGACCTGCGCCTTTGCGCGGATCATCGGCCGGACGATATGAGGCGGCTCGCAGATAGGAGCTCGCTCCGCACAGGGAGCATCAAAGGAATCCGGCAGCACCGCATCACAGACCGCCAGTACCTCCTCCGGGGTGATATTCCCGGCAATCACCAGCGTCATTTCCGACAGCCGGTAAAAGGCATGATAGAAGGTATACAGCGTTTCCTTGGTGATGGAGCGGATAGACTGCACCGAACCGCCCACATTGATGCGGATGGGATGGTTATGATAGAGCGCTTCCATCAGGTTGTAATAGCCCAGCTGACTGGGGGTGTCTTCATACATCCGCAGCTCCTGCTCGATAATGCCGCGCTCCCGCTCCACGTTCTCGTCCGTGAAATAGGGATGGGTAACAAAGTCGAGGAGGACTGCAAGGGATTCTTTGATATTGTCGATACCCGAAAAGAGATATGCCGTGGCATCGGGGGTTGTATAGGCATCGGGAGTTGTTCCGAGCTTTGCAAAACGGTTTGTCACGTCCTCGCCGTTCGGTTCGGCAAACAGCTTGTGTTCCAGAAAATGAGCCGTACCGTCGGGGACTGTGATGAAATGCTCCGCACCTGCCGGGCGGAACTGATTATGAATGGAGCCGCAGTTCACGCCGAGCACGGCATAGGCCGTCACGGATTTCCGCGGGATGACGCAGACCGTCAGGCCGCTTCTGTGTCTTGCCCTGATATACCGCTCCTGCAGACGGCTGCTGAAATACTCGGTACAGGAATTATTCTTCCCCATCGTCATCCGCCTCCTCTTCCCCGCCGTCTTCTCCCGCAAGGGTCGCATTCATGAAAAAGACGGTGTCCGGGGTCATTTTTGCAGCGGCAGCGGCGACCTGCTCCTTTGTGACCGCCATGACCTGGGCGGCAGTCTCATCGGGGGAGGTGTCGATTCCGGCGGCGGCTCTGGCGTGATACCAGGAAACGAGGGAGGACGCGCTGTCCTCCAGCATCCTGTAGCCGGTACACAGGGATTTCTTGACCTCATCGAATTCCTCATCGGAAATATTCCCGGCGGCAAGATCGGCAAGCTGACCGAAGATTGCCTCCTCCGCCTCTTCCCTGCGGTCCGGGTGGATGCCGCTGGAGACGAACATGAGACCCTTTGCCGCATCAACACCGGAGGAACAGTAGTAGCAGAGGCTCATTTCCTCGCGCACCCGCAGAAAGAGGCGTGAGGTCGGAGAACCGCCGTACAGTTCATTGAACAAGGCCGTGATATAGAAGTCTCCGTCGGAGAGGATTGAGCCGGAACGAAAGCCGATGATCAGTTTTCCCTGTCTTGCAGGCTGATCTTCCTCCGTGCGCCGGAGGGAATGCCGGGCGGCTCTGAGAACCGTCGTGGACGGATTCCAGAGTATCTCCCCCGTTCTGTTCAGAAGGCCCGCAAATACCGTCATGACCTGCTCTGCCAACGTCTCCGGGTCCCGTTTGCCGACGTAGTAGATATCCACCGGGGCATGGGCGAGAACATCAAGATAAGCGGAATAGAGGGTGAGCGGAGTGACAGCCTCCACGTCCTCTGTTTTATAGCGGCACTGGCCGAAGGGTTCGTCCGCGCACATCTCATCAACGCAGCGGGCGGTGGCGTAAGCTTCTTTATTGGAGATCTGGGAGCGGATGGCATCAATGGCGTTTTTCTTTTCCGTATCGACATAGGAGTTTCGGAAGCCGCCGTCCTCGATGAGAGGATGCAGCATCAGCTCCGCCAGGGTTTCCATAGCCGATAAGAACACGTCCTCGTGTTCCGGGACGCAGGCAGTCTCCAGAGCCCTTACGGAAAAGGTCAGGGTCTGGACCTCGCCCGTGCGGGCGGTGCGGCAGTCCACATTGGCGTAATAGAGCTCGTCCAGATGCTCGGACAGCTTTTCAAGATCGGGATATTTTTCACAGCCTCTGCCAAGGACCGGAGGAAGCATGGCACGCACGGCGGCGGTCTTCTTTTCCAGCGGTGTCGAGAAGCAGAGGATCAGACTGTCCGTTTTGAAAATATCCTTTGGTATGGCGCGGAAGGTGATCCCTGCGCCCAGATGTTTTTCAAAGAGTTTCATAGATCACTTCGTGACCACACCCGCAGGTGATGCATTCACCCGTACAGCGTAAGCCCAGTCTTCATAGACACTGTAGTTGTCGCAGTAAGCAATCTTCCAGTCCTCCGACGCCGCATCCGTGACCTGATAGAAGCGCAGCTGCAGATAGGACTGCTTGATTCCGTCAAAGTTTTCGTCAAGGTAGGTGTTTTCTTTGGGGCAGCGCAGAAGGATATGATAGCCGTAGGAGGATTCCACAACATCGCTGAGTTCGCCCTCTTTCAGAGCAAATCCGGCCTTTTCAAAGTTTTCGTCCATTTCGCCGTGGAAGAAATAGTAGCCTTCCGGCGCATAGACATTTCCCTGCGCATCCGCATCCTCGGAATTCTCCATCATGAGTGTATCAAAGTCCTCGCCTGCGGCGATCCGGCCGTGAAGTTCTTCTGCCTTGGCAAGATTCTCGGCGGGATCTTCGCCTGCGTCATTTTTGATGAGGATATGCTTGCAGCGGATATAATCATCGGTATTCAGCATCCCCCGGATATCAAAATCGTCGGTGAGGATCTGACCGTTTTCTTTATAATAGGCTTCCAGCTTGACATAGAGGTATTCCAGTGCGCTCTGGTAGTTATAGAAGTACTCGGTCATATTGTAGTTGACCAGCGCTTCGTCAAAATACTCCTTGCCGCCGAATTCCATGACCAGCCGGGCATTGGCGCGGTCGATTTCCTCCTGCTCCGTGTCGGTTAAGGAAATGCCGTATTTCCGGCACTCCGCGATCACGACATGGTTGCGGATGATCTCATCGACATACAGTTTCCGTACACGGTCGAGCATATCGGGGTTCGTCTCCCAGTAGGTGCTGTCGCCGCCGTCAAAATAGTTTTTATAGAGCAGCTGGTAATACCGGTATTCGTCGTAGGAAACCGTTTCCTCGCCGCCGTCAAAGGTCATTGTCATGATCGCAGGCATATCGGAATATGCGCTTTCCGCACCGGCGATGCTGTAAAGCAGATAATCCGCTTCCGACATCTCCGTTTCCGCGGGAATGACATTGCCCGCATTGTCGGTCACAAAGCCTGTACCGTCAGGCATTTTTTCGCCTTTGTCTTTGCCGCAGGCGGTGAGAATGCTCCCGCAGCACAGGGTGAGCAGAAGCATAACGGCTGCCGCTCTTCGATTGCAGTTCTTCATAGAATAATCCTTTCTCATCCATCGGTCAGAGGGAACCACAGCGTCCGGGGGACACTTTTGCACCCGGTTTGGATTCTGACCCATGATATTGTAGCACCGCAATGTGTTCGTTTTGTGACGAATTGAAAAATTCTTGCGATTTTCCTCGGTTTGGTATTGAAAACAATCCCGGAATGTGGTACAATAAAGACAAATCAAGCGGAATCCAGAACGATTCCACCGGAAAGGAACTATTATCATGAAAATTATCGTCTGCGAAAACTACGAAGAGATCTCCCAGGAAGCAGCCAAGCTGGTTGCAGATCTTATGACCGCAAAGCCCGACTGCGTGCTCGGTCTCGCTACCGGTTCCACCCCCGTCGGCATGTACAAGAAACTGGTCGAGATGAACAAGAAAGGTGAGATCTCCTTTGAGAAGGTCACCTCCTACAACCTCGATGAGTACTACCCCATCGAGCCGACCCACGATCAGTCCTACCGTTACTTCATGAACCAGAACCTCTTCGATCATGTCAACATCGACAAGTCCAAGACCTTCGTTCCCAACGGTCTGACCAAGGATCCCGCAAAGGAAGGCGCAGCTTATGACGCAGCCATCGACGCTGCAGGCGGCATTGATCTCCAGATCCTCGGCATCGGTCAGAACGGCCACATCGGCTTCAACGAGCCGGATGATGCGCTGATCGCTGGTACTCACATCACCTCCCTCACCGAGAACACCATCGAAGCAAACTCCCGTTTCTTCGCATCCAAGGCTGACGTTCCCACCCAGGCATTCACCATGGGCATGGGATCCATCATGAAGGCAAAGAAGATCGTCCTCCTCGCAAACGGCACCAACAAGCATGCCGCTGTTGCCCAGATGCTGGATGACAAGATCACCACCTCCTGCCCCGCTACCTTCTTAAAGCTCCATAAGGATGTTATCCTGATCTGCGACAAGGCAGCACTCAACGGTTAAGATTCTTTTTTATAAAAAATCACGGCAGTATGAACGGCGACGAGCCCGGCATACTGCCGTTTTGTTTTGCATTTTATCAGAAAACGATGGACCTATGATTCCGTCACGGCATGGTATCCCTGCGTTTTGCCTCCGATGATACGGATGGAATACGATTCGCCGAAGCGCGCGGAAAAGGAGAACGCTTCCATCGGTATCAGATATTCCTCCGGATAGATATTTTCATAATTCGGGTCGCAGTATTCGCTGACAACTGTGAAGCGCAGGGTCAGCTCCGAAGCATCGGGAACGGTTTCATAGTGTTCTTTTTCAAGGGACCAGTACAGGACGTCATGCCGTCCGAGCATGGTTTTATCCGCATTGGAGGAACCTCCGCTTGCCGTGATGCCGCCGAAATCACTTTCGATCAGAAACAGTCCGATATCCTCATCCAGATCAAGCTGTATTTCCAGCCGGATCTCATGTTCGTCGTTTTTGTGCACAGTACGGGAACATAAAAGGAGCAGAAGAACAGCTGATACAAGCACAATACCTATCAGAACAACAGCAGTTTTCTTTTTCAAAGGGTACGCCCTCCCCGTCATTCTTCCCCGAAATAATCATCCAGAGCAGCCTGTGCACGGAGATAGGGGACGGTAATATCCCAGAAATCCCGTTTCCCGCGGAACAGTTTCAGGTATTCATCCAGCTCCGCCTGAGCGTGGGTTTCTCCGTAAAAGCCAGACTTTGCCAAACGGACAAGTGCCGGGACGGCGGCGTCTCCCATCTCCATCAGACTGTCGGTATCGAGAATTTTCGCCCCGTCTCCATCATCCAGAAAGCGGTCCACATTGAAATCGGCGACGATGCCTTCCACATTGCAGAGCCCCAGCGCTCCGAACAGGACAAGCCACACGGACAAAAGAACCGGAATCAGCTTCATCCCCGGCACAAACTGATGCACGATCACAAGAAGGAACAGGACCGCCAGAACGATCTCACCCCACAGGGCGTAAACGCGGGTGACCGTCAGATCAAAATGCCGGATATAGAGCACCAGTTTGGAAACTGCCGTTGCAATCAGGATCAGAGAGGACAGAGCCAGCAGCAAACTGAAAATCTTTGTTGCCGGATGAACCTTTCCCTCCCGCCGGGCGGTGAAAACAGACATGGCCCAGAAAAGGAACGCATTGACCGCAGACACCATGCAAAGCTCAAAAAAGCCCTCTCTTGCGTACGCGGAATACCGGAGAACATCCGCAGGAAGCGTACCGGAAAAGCCGGAGGTATAATACTCCCACTGGGAGAAAAAGAAGACGGCATAGAGGAACAGAACCGGTGCCAGTGCCGCCGCGGTCGTCAGCGGAGAGAGGACGCGGACGGCGTTTTTCACGTTCCCGCACTGCTCCGCAGAGAGCATATCCCCGCATTTCCGCTCCGATGCGGCGTAGTAGAGGCCGAACAGATACATCGCCGCCGGGATTCCTGCAATCAGACTGAATAGATGGGAGAGAACTTTTGATCCGCCGTTTGATGCGATCCGGTCAAGGAGTGTGCGGAACTGATCGTCATAGGAAAGCAGTAAGAGGACAATCGCCGTCGGAACGACTGCCAGTATCAGACCTAAAAGAAGCTTCGGGATGATTTTCCGGTTCTTCCCCGCTTGGCTCTCATTCAGTGCCGGAAACAGTTTCCCGATGGAGGACAGCGGCAGGATAAGCAGCGCCCGGATGAGATCAGCGGTCAGATGATCGCCGGAACCCGGCTCCACCGCATTTCCCGTGCCGAAGGTAATCATCAGGGCAAAGAGCACGCCTGTGACAAGAAATGCAGATGCGTGAAGGTCAAAGCTGTCGGAAAAGAGGAATACAAGGGACGTCATCATCGCCGCCGCAGTCAGCACCCATGCCGTCCGTTTCTCTTTCATGCCGCGGCGGTAAAGGGTGATCAGTGTCACCGCAAACAAAATGATGAACCAGAGAAACGTTCCCATCGTACGCAGAGGAAAGGAACGGATAAACAGATATCCGAGCACGACGGAAGCCCATGCAAATATCGTGTCAACACGGAGGAAATGCGGCTTTTCCGGTGCGGTTTCAGCCGGAGCTGTATGCTCTGTGACGGGCAGTACATTCATTTCATTCATGATCGTCCTCCTCCGGGTCAATGCCGGGGACATATTCGAGGATATCCTCCACATGGCAGTCAAGGGCGCGGCAGATCGCATCCAGCGTGGAGAAACGGATGGCTTTGGCTTTGTTGTTTTTGAGGATGGAAAGATTGGCAAGGGTGATGCCCACGCGCTCGGAGAGCTCGTTTAAGGACATCTTGCGCTTCGCCATCATGACGTCGAGATTGATGATAATCAACTGCTCTGCCCCCTTTACACCGTGAGATCGTTTTCGCTCTTGATCTCCGCCGCGTCCTCGATGACGTTCTTCACGACCCGCAGGATGAGCCCCATGAAAAGAGCGGCAAAGGAGAGGAAGAAGGACAGCGCAAAGAAGATGCCGAACGCGGCGAAGATCACCGCCTCCGCAAAGCAGCACCAGGAGATCAGCCGCAGATACGCAACGGAGGAAGAAGAGAACACGCTGTCCCGCCGCACGTTGCCCAGCAGTCGGAGCAGCGCAATATCCGCCGCAAATGCCGGGATCAGCGCTGTATAGAGGATGACGAGAATGGGATAATACGAGGTCTCAAGCAGCACAGGATGCGCCGCATGCAGAAAGAAATACGTGATAAACGGCAGTGCGGGTACGGCGATGATGAGTATGACAAGCACGATCAGGGTGAGAATGGTAGAAAGCGATGCCGATGTCTTCCGGTCGATGACAAACATGTGGGGTCTCCTTCTGGTTTCGGATATCCGCGGACGGCAAAGCCTTCTGTGGAAATTTCCTTTGATGAGCTTATTATACCACCGATATTTTTGTTTGTCAATATGTTTTTATCGTTTTTCGATAATTTCTTATTGATTCATAGAAAATCGCGGTTTTTCCTCCGGGGATTGACAAACGGGCCGGAATATGGTATACTGTATCACACGCGGGTATGGCGGAATTGGCAGACGCGCTGGATTTAGGATCCAGTGGGTGACCGTGCAGGTTCGACCCCTGTTACCCGCACCAAACAGGAATAATCCGAACTTCGTCATCAAAGGTGACGCGTTCGGATTTTCTGTTATGTTC
>JAKSPR010000380.1 GCA_024404655.1 Clostridia bacterium
CGCCGAGACCGTATGTATCACCTGGGCTAACATAGAGAACATCGTCTGCATATCGCTCCGCGGCTTCCATCAGCTTATCATAGGAGGAGGTCTGTGTCTCACACTCCGGGATGAGAACCGTATCCGCATGATGACGGGCAAGGACCCGGTCACCGCCGCCGATATGATCCTCATGAGGATGGGTAAACACCATATAGGTCAGCCGCCGGATGCTGCATGCAGCAAGCGATGAGAGCAGAGACATTTCCGATGCGTTTGTACCCGCATCAATGAGCATACACTCCCCGCCGGGATCTTCAATGAGGATCGCATCCCCCTGTCCCACGTCGATATAGCGGATGGTAAGCAGATGGTCTCTGTCCGGTGTTCCGGATTCATAAAGAACATACTGCTCTCCGGAAGTCCATGGAAGTCTTAGCTCTGCAAGACCGGGAAAGATAGTCTGTAAGAGCAGAAGCAGCGGAAAAACGAGCACCCAGAGCCATCGGAGGAATGTCTGTCGGTTTATCTTCTGGAATTTCATCTCTGTTTATTTAGCCCTGCGGCCGCGGCGGGTAAGTACCTGCAGGATACCTTTGATGATAGGCCGGGCGTTTATGCCGAAAATCAAGCCCAGTGCGACGATCTGAACCGGAATCCAGAAGGGCGTTTCCATAACCATGCAATAGGTCTGGACTGCAGCAATCAGTGTGTTGACCGTCAGTTTGACGGGATGGAGATCAAAAGGAATATAGCGTCTGGAATTGACGGCACGGATAATAAAAACCACAAAATAGCTGAAAAATGTTGCAATCGCCGCACCGTTGACGCCGATCATCGGAATCAGCCAGAGATTCAGAGCGATGTTCAGGACCGCACCTGTCATGGAGGTCACAAAGGAAAGCATGCTCTTTTTCCCGACGAGATACACACTGCCCATGAAGGTGACAAGGGAAGAAAAGATCGTGGCAGATGCGAGAACCGGGATATACTGCCATGCTTCATAATAGGAGGGAGCAGCCATGATGCGGGTCGCAATCTTTGCAAACGCCGTCAGTCCGCAGCCGGAAATAAACATGAGTGCTTGGAAAGAATCAAAGACCTTGCCGAAAAACTCCAGATGTTCACCGCTTCTGGCTTCCGCTTCCGTCACAGCGGAGAACTGCCATGCCTCAATAAAGATACCGGACAGCAGGATCAGCAGAGTGGGAATTTTATAGGCGAGCGCATAAAGCCCGTCCGCTGCATCTGAAATCATGTACTTGACCATATAGCGGTCGGCAACATTGGTGATCCACCAGAAAATCGTGGTCGGAATCATGGGAATGGAGTACCGCAGCATTGCTGCGGTCTGCTTTTTGGTGAGGGCTTTCGGGCTGAGGTCCCGTCCCAGCTTTTCCGTGATGAAAACAAGCACCGTCGTGATGGCGTCGGAAAGAACGACAGAAAGAACATAGCCCGTGATATTCCAGCGGAACCCGATGAGGAACAGAATGTTGAGCCCTATCGTGATGGCGGTTGAAATGATGCCCCAGAACGCAAATTCCTTCATTTTGCCCTTTGCGCGGATATACTGGACACAAAGAGTATGCATACAGGAACAGAACGTATATAAAACGACCAGCCATCCGTATCCGCGAATGAAAGAAATCCGGTCAAGGGCCGGGGTCAGGGCAGCAAAGACCGCTCCTCCTGTCAGAATCGTAAAGAAACCGGTAGAGAAGACCTTTTTCCCGTCAGCACCTTTGTCAAGGGCAAAACGGAATACCGCTTCCGTTATACCTGCGGAGAGCAGCGGGATCAGCAGATTGGCCGTCTGGGTGATGATATCCGCAATGCCGTACTGCTCTGTGGTGAGACATGCGGTATAGAACCGCACCATAAAGAAAACCAGAATTTTGGAACCGAAGGTCCCGATGCCTAGAATGGCAGTATTGGAAAGAAGACTTTTATACTTTTTATTCATAGATTACGCTGTTCCTTTCGTATACAGCAAAGTTCTGACACACGGACAGGGACTTTTTTGAAAAAGATTTGACATTCCACAAAGTTCGTGGTACAATGGATACAGCATCCGGCATTACCGGAAATACTATAACAGAAATCAGGAATTCAGAATATGAATCAGAATCAATATCCGAACCGGGGAAACCGTCCGCAGCAGCGGACAGGGCAGAACGGCCAGCAGGTTCCGAACGGCGTCCGTCGCTCCGCAGCCCCGGATCCCAGAAGAGAAGCGGCAAGACGGGCTTATTATGCTAAGCGCCGCAGACAGAAACGCCGTGCAAGAATCATTCTTGCCGTTTCGCTTGTCCTTGTTTTGGCCCTCTTTGCTTTTCTTGTGTTCATGATCGTCAAGGGCATCCGAGCAGCTTTCAGCGACGGAAAACCCAATGTCCCGGCAGACACCGGAAAAACTCCCGTAATATCAGAGCAGATCGGCACGGATCAGACACAGGATACCATCCCTGCCGTGATCGGTACAGATACCGAAGCAGCACCGGGAACAGAAGTACCCGTTCAGCCCGATACCCCCCAGACGGAACCGCCGCAGCAGCCTGATACACCCGCGACAGAGCCGCCCGTACAAACCGAAGCACCGGAGACAACCGAGCTGATCGGTCCTCCCGCACCGCCAAAGGTCGAGGAAAATGACGAACCGGTCTATCAGCTTGATTTCAAAGCTGATCTTTCAGACTTTGAAAAGTACATGGATCCCGAAGACCGGGATGCGTATCTCGTACTTGTCAACGCAGACCATCCGCTGGGTGCCAATGACGCTCCAGACGATCTTGTCGAC
>JAKSPR010000381.1 GCA_024404655.1 Clostridia bacterium
CTTGCCGTCACCATAGCGATCCCTCTGTGTGTCGGCGGTATCTCCGCGATGCTCACCGGGGATATGATGAAAGAGTATTTCTTCCTCAACAAACCTCCTCTTTCGCCTCCCGGCTGGATGTTCCCCGTCGTGTGGTCGATCCTTTATGTGATGATGGGATTTGCCTCGTATCTTGTGATCACCTCCGGGGCAGACAGGTCGCTGATCATAAAAGCTCTCGTGTTTTATGGAATTCAGCTTGTACTGAATTTCTTCTGGTCAATTCTGTTTTTTAATCACTCGCTTTTCCTGTGGGCCTTTCTCGAACTTATTGTGATGTGGGCCGTGATCATTTTCACTACGGTACTGTTTTTCCGCGCAAGCACCTCTGCCGGACTGCTGATGATCCCCTATATACTCTGGTCAACTTTCGCGGCTTACCTGAACTTTGCCGTATATAAACTGAGCATCACTCCGATGCCCCTGCCTAAATAAGAAAGGAGAATAAAATAATGAAAGAACTGATAATGTACCGCTGCGAAATCTGCGGCAATCTCATCTGCATGATCGAGGACTCCGGCGTGGTACCCGAGTGCTGCGGGACGGAAATGACCCGCATCGCCGCCAACACCGAGGATGCCTCCGCCGAAAAGCACGTTCCTGTAACCCGCCGGGAAGGCATTAATGTGCAGATCCTTGTGGGCGGGCTGCCCCATCCCATGGCGCCCGAGCACCACATAAGCATGATTTTCCTGCTGACGAATAAGGGCGTCTATATGCGCCGTCTGAACCCCGGCGACGCCGCGGAAGCGATCTTCAACATCCGTCTCGATGAGGACGTGATTTCCGTGTATGCCTGGTGCAATGTTCACGGACTCTGGAAAAGCTGAGGAAAGGAGAAAACAATATGAGAATAGTGCTTAATCCCGATGAAACCATTGTAAAAATCGTAAAGCAGGGGCTGGAAGAAAACGACGGTTACTGTCCCTGCCGCACGGAAAAGACCGAGGACACGAAGTGCATGTGCACGGAGTTTCGCACCCAGGCCGCAGATCCCGGCTTTTCCGGCTTCTGCCGGTGCATGCTGTACTGCACGGCGGATTGAAAGGAGCGATAGAAATGTGTGACGGAATCAACACGGCAAATTTCCAAAGGGAGATCCTTCAGTCGGAAATGCCTGTACTGCTGGATTTCTTTGCTCCATGGTGTACTCCCTGCAGAATGCTGTCAGCTGTTCTTGACGATATCAGCGAGGACTACGTCGGAATCATCCGCGTCTGCAGGGTGAATGTGGACGATGAGAAGGAGCTGTCCGACAGATACGGCATAAATGAAATACCCACGGTCATCTTTTTCAAAAACGGAAGACCCACTGACCGCTTCACCGGCTTCCGCAGCGCGGAAGAGATCGAAGCTATGATAACCAGAATATGAAAGGAGATTGAACATAAAATATATATGCACAGCCTGCGGCTATATTTATGATGAAGAAAAAGAAGGAGTCAAATTCAGAAAGCTCCCGAAGGACTGGCGCTGCCCCCGCTGCGGCGCTCCTAAATCGGCGTTTCAGCCGGTCAATGAAGAAACACAGAGCAGCCCAGAGCACTGATACTGTTAAACATAAACCGAATAATTTAAGGAGGAACCATTATGGATCGAAAAGTCAGAATCGCTCAGTACGGAGCGGGAAAAATGAGTCGTTATCTGATGCGTTATGTTCTGGAGCATGACGCGGAGCTTGTCGGTGCTTTCTGCCGCAATAAAAACCATATCGGCAAGGATGTATCCGAGATCATCGGCAACG
This sequence comes from Clostridia bacterium, assembly GCA_024404655.1. Classification (GTDB taxonomy): domain Bacteria; phylum Bacillota; class Clostridia; order Oscillospirales; family CAG-272; genus RGIG3925. Next base: position 1,784 of record JAKSPR010000381.1, read on the forward strand.
GTTATCCCTTCGTCGGCGTGAAGGTAGAGGATTCCGCCAACGCGGATAAGCGCCTTGGTGAACTCAGACCTGACGTTTGCATCATAGCAACACGCAGTACGGTTGCCGAACTGGAAGAGATCTTTACGATTTGTGCAAAGCACGGCATCAATGCCATCACGACCTGTGAAGAAGCTCTCTACCCCTGGAATTCTTCTCCCGCTCTCACCGCCAAATTGGATAAGCTTGCCAAAGAGGGCAACTGTACGCTCACCGGCGTCGGCTACTGTGACCTTTATTGGGGAACGCTCGTCACCAATCTCTGCGGTTCGTCTCATAAAATCACGAAGATTCACGGCAGCAGCTCCTACAATGTGGAGGACTACGGCATCGCCCTTGCGGAAGGTCACGGCGCGGGACTGAGCGTTGATGAATTTCAGCGGACGATCGGGGCGTACAACGAGCTTCCCTCCGACGAGATCAAAGCTCTGGTTGAAAGCGGAGAGTATGTCCCTTCCTATATGTGGAACCAGAATGGCTGGCTTTGCAGCAAGCTGGGACTGCATGTCACTTCACAGACGCAGAAGTGTATTCCCTGTATTGACAAGGAAGATCTGAAGTCTGAAACTCTGGGACTGACCGTCAAAGCGGGCTTTGCCACCGGTATGCGTGCCGTCGTCACCACCACGACCGAAGAAGGGATCACATTGGAGACGGAGTGCATCGGAAAAATCTACAACAAGGATGAATTTGACACAAACATCTGGACGCTCTACGGTGAACCCGAGACGACCTGCATCGTCAATCAGCCTGCAACCGTGGAACTGACCTGCGCCACACTTGTCAACCGTATCCCTCAGCTGATCGATGCACCCGCCGGTTATGTCACCACCGACCGCTTCCCCTACAATGAATATTTGATCCATCCCATGAATTGCTATGTGAAGACGAAGTAAGCTTCTTCCATGGCACGGTAAGTTCCGTAGTAATCACCGAAGGGCTGATGA
>JAKSPR010000382.1 GCA_024404655.1 Clostridia bacterium
TGCCGATGGTAATGCGGTTGAAGTTTTTGAGCCGTGCAGATGTGAAATGACGGACGAGAATGCCGTTTTCCTTGAGTTTCTGATAAAGCTCGCCGCCGTCCTTTCCGGGATGCTCGGCAAAGACAAAGTTTGTCTGGGAATCAAGGACACGGAAACCGAGGGAACGGAGCGCATCTGTTGTCCACTTCCGGGTCGCTTTGACCGCTTCACAGTTCTTCTTGAAATAATCATCATCCGTCAAAGCACCGATGCCGGCAGCCATGGTCATACGGTTGATGTTATAAGGATTGGTGGAATACTTGACAGTATTCAGATCCCGGATGAGGTCTTTGCAGGCGATACCGAAACCGAGACGGGCACCTGCCATGGAACGGGATTTTGAGAAGGTTCCTGTGACAAGCAGATTATCGTACTTCTTTGTCAGAGAAATCGCGCTTTCCGCGCCGAAGTCCACATAGGCTTCATCTACGACAACAAGATTATCGGGATTGCTTTTCACGATCCGCTCAATTTCGGAAAGCGGAAGCGCAATACCTGTGGGGGCATTGGGGTTGGCGATGAAAATGTTCTTTTTGCAGCCGATATAATCATCCACATTGATGGTAAAATCCTCACGGAGCGGAATCTCGGTATAGGGGATATGGTTGAGGGCTGCAAATACGGAATAAAAACCGTAGGTGATATCCGGGAACACCGCCGGGCGTTTGTCATCACAGAACGCCATGAACGCGAAATTCAGAATTTCATCGGAACCGTTGGTAAAGAGGATCTCATCTTTTTCGATACCGAAATACTTTGCTGCCAGTTCGTTGAGCGCTCGGCATTCGGGGTCGGAGTACAGTTCCAGATGCTTTGCAGCATCGGCGGCGGCTGCCTGCGCCATCGGTGACGGCGGAAACGGGGATTCGTTGGTATTCAGCTTGATATACTGCTGATCTTTGGGCTGTTCCCCGGGAACATAGGGGATCAGTTCCTTATACTTTTCACTGAACAGGCGGCTCACTGCGCATCCTCCTCGGTACGGATCACGGCACTCTTGGCATGGGCGGTAAGGCCCTCGGCTTTTGCAAAATATGCAACATCATCGGCAACACGCTTCAGCGCATCGCGGGTGAAATAGGTGTACTGGGTCTTCTTGACGAAATCGTCAACGGACAGAGGGCTGGAAAAATGTGCGGTACCGCTGGTCGGCAGGGTGTGGTTGGGTCCTGCGAGATAGTCACCCAGCGCTTCGGGACAGTTTCTGCCCATGAAGACGGAACCGGCGTGACGGATCTTATCGAGCCAGTCAAAAGGCTGATCGACGCAGAGCTCCAGATGCTCGGGAGCAATTTCGTTTGCGATATCGACGACCAGTTCCAGATTGTCGGCAACAATGATCTTGCCGTTATTGTCAATGGAAGCACGGGCAATCTCGGCACGCTCTAAAAGCGGAATCTGCTTTTCAAGCTCTGCCTGGACGGCAACGGCCAGATCCATGGAATCGGTGACGAGAACAGCACTTGCCATCTTGTCGTGCTCTGCCTGGGAAAGCAGATCAGCTGCGGCATAAGCGGGATTGGATGCGCCGTCTGCAACGATCAGAATTTCACTGGGGCCTGCAATCATATCAATGGAGACCTGACCGTAGACCTGCTTCTTTGCCTCTGCGACAAACGCATTGCCGGGGCCTACGATCTTGTCAACGCGCGGAATGGATTCCGTACCGTAAGCCAGCGCTGCGATCGCCTGTGCACCGCCGACCTTAAAAATCTTATCAACCCCTGCGATCTTTGCGGCAGCAAGGATGACGGGATTGACCTTGCCCTGGGCATTGGGCGGGGTCACGATCACGACTTCACGGCAGCCTGCGATTTTTGCAGGAATGGAGTCCATGAGAACGGTGGACGGATATGCTGCCGTACCGCCGGGAACATAGAGGCCTGCGCGGTCAACGGGGATGATCTTCTGTCCCATAACGATACCGTCTTCATCGTTGATGATGAAGCTGTTGCGCACCTGACGCTCATGGAATTTGCGGATATTCCGCGCAGCTTTTTCGAGGACTTCGATGAAACGGGCGGGTACCTCGTTCATGGCTTCCTCGATTTCTTCTTCGGTCACCTGCAGACTGGTGAGGTCTGCATGGTCGAATTTCTTACAGTACGCATAAAGCGCGCTGTCGCCGTCGCGGCGGACCGTGGCGATGATCTCGCTGACGATATCCGCAACATTGACGGTGGGTACTGCACGGGCAAAAATATCTGCGTTGGCAACTTCGCCGTATTTGAGAATCTTGATCATGGGTTATATTCCTTTCGTTTTCGTCGCTTGGGGGCGTTTCAGTTCTGTGTCTGAACAGCAAGCTCCCCAACGATCTTATCAATGGCGTCACTCTTGAATTTATAGCTGGATTTATTGGCAATCAGTCTTGCACTGATCGGGACAACGGTATCGACGACCGTCAGGTCGTTTTCTTTGAGTGTCGTTCCGGTCTCCACGATATCCACAATGACATCGGAAAGGCCAAGGATGGGGGCGATTTCAATGGAACCGTTCAGATGGATGATGTCAATATCGCGGCCTTTGGAAAGATAATAGCTGTTTGCGATATTGGAGAACTTGGTAGCCACACGCAGGGTGCGGGCGGTATCATCGCGGAAGTCCTTCTTTGCGGCGACTGCCATGCGGCAGACGCCGATGCCCCGGTCCAGAAGCCCATAGATATCGGGTTCATATTCAAGAAGGCTATCCTTGCCAGCCACGCCGA
>JAKSPR010000383.1 GCA_024404655.1 Clostridia bacterium
AGACCGCGTCTGATCATCATTCCTGTCTATAATGCTGACGGCCGGGCGCGCTGTGTTCCCGATTCGATGATTGATGAAACGCCGGAAGCTCTGCGCTATCACGGACAGGGGACGTGGAAGGATGGTTCCCTATGCGGTTGGCCCGAATGCAAGAAGATTCATCCCATCAAGGATGCGGCAGGATTTCTCGGAGCGTATTACAACGATGACGGCGTCAATCTCATGCATGATAATTTCTTTGCGCCTATGGCAGAAGAAACGAGATCGCTTTTGTCTTTATGCGACCGCGAAGCACCGGAATGTGTGATCGGCCTGCACGGCGGCTCCAATTCAACGAATGTTCTCCTGCAGCCGGATTATGTGCCGCTGTCCACAAAAGAAGGTGTCCGTCGTCTTGCGGAGCATATAAACGAAAAAGAAAAAGCCCTTGGTTATACAACCGCGGCACAGACGGTTTCGCTTGCAGACAAGGGTTTTCCGTCCTTCAATCTGACCTCGGCACTCCATCACGTTTCCGGAGCAGTGTCGTCTACCTATGAATCCAATGAAGGGCTGATCGACAAAAATGCCTTTAGCGCGGAAGAGATTCTGATCCGTCATTACTGTCTTTTTGAGGCACTGTTTGAATGTGCGTGGAGAGATACCAACTGAATGAGATTTTTGTGGAACAACAAAACAGGGACATCTGACCGGATACGATGTCCCTATTTTATTTGCAGTCATTGAGCGAACATGGATTCATCATTCATACCAGGTTCATCAATGGATGTTATAGTATAAAAAACGCAGCATCAGATTATCAAAAGAACGGAGACAAATACCATGAAGGAAAAGAAAAGTCTGATCATCGGTACTTTTGCTGGATTTGCAGTCGGAATGGTGGTTCTGCTGTGTACGGCATCGCTGATCCATGGTCTCGGCGGCATCATCGGTGCCTTTGCAGGAGAACCGCTGGGAAGTGTTTTTGCCCAGTTGAAAACTGCCCGTCTTTCCCTGCCGTGGGCGGTGGTACTCTTATTATGCGCAGGATTCGGTTGTCTGTACGGTTTCCTTTGGAAACGTTCACGGAGGCTGATACACGGGCTGCTCATAGCAGGCGGGATCTTGCTGTTTCTTTGGCTGCTTTTTATCTGCGTATGGTATACCGACGTCAATTCCATCCGTTTCGGTACAGTCATCCGTTCTCTGATCAAACAGATCGGAAACGGACTTTTGGAGGAACTCTGAAGCTATGAAGAATGTGATAATACGGCTCTGTGCCGTTTGTCTTTCCTGTATTCTCTTTTTGCTTTTCTCTGCCGGGTGTATGGAAAACACAACAAAGGAAGGACTGATATTCAATACTGCCGGGGATGCCTGGACGATGGGGTTCGGCAGTATGACGATTGAAATTCCCGCAGGCGAGCAGCTCTATATTGCGGGATATCACAACGGATGGGAAATCGGTGACGTGCTTGATGCACAGCAGGTAAACGCAATCTGGCTCGATGCGGGCGGGGATGGGATTCTCTGGATCAGCGTCGACTGTGTGGGGCTGCTCCATGGAACGGTGAATGAGATCCGGCGTGCACTGGAACCATTCTGCCGTGAAACCGGATGTGCGGCAGTCAATGTCTGTTCAACCCATGACCATGCGGGTATTGATACCATGGGACTTTGGGGTCCCACCGCACAGAACGGAAAAAACGAGACCTTTATGGAAAACCTCGTCAGCGCTGCTGTGGACGCTGCTCGGATGGCATACGAAGATAAGACCTCCGGGCGTTTGTTCTACGGTACTGCGGATACAGGAGACCTGCAGCGTGATTCCCGTGCTCCGTATGAATATGACAGAAATCTCTATCAGCTCCGCTTTGCACCGGATAACGGAGGAAACGGAATACGCATCCTCAATTATCAGGCACATGCAGAATCCCTACGCGGAGACAATCGGCTTGTCAGCAGAGACTACCCCGGTGACGTCTCTGACCGGATTCTGGACACAATGGGAGACCGTGTCTTGTTTACACAAGGCGCAATCGGCGGTCTCATTATGACCGAGGTACAGACACCCGCAAACGAGACGTTCGATGCGGAAGAAAACATGCGCGCCACAGGCGAGCGGCTTGCATCCTGTGCGCTGTCAATCGAACCCGGAGATGAACGGGAACTTTCCCCCGCCCTGGCCCTTGTACGTGTGACGCTTGACGTGCCGCTTGACAACACGATGTTCCTCTACTATAAATTCCTTGGGATTCTGTCAACTGAGGCGGTTCCGTATCGGGAAAGCGCAACGGGATATGCGATCAGGAGTGAATTGAGCATCCTTCGTATGGGTGACGTAACTATCGCCATGGTACCGGGAGAACTATATCCCGAACTCAAGAGCGGAAATGGTCTGCATCCCGAAAAAGGTGATCCCGAAGGGCTGGATGCCATCGCCGCGCGGTACGGTGCCAAGACCTTCCTCGTCTGCGGACTTGCAAACGATGAGATCGGATATATCGTCACACCAAGCGACTTTCTGGTAAATGAAACGCTGCCCTATGTGCTCCGCGCCGAGGATGAAAACGGTGAAGATCATTATGAGGAAACCAATTCTGCCGGCCCCATGACGGCTGTCATCATCGCAGACGCATTTGAGAGGGCGTTTGCGGCGTTCGGTCATTCTTGATGATAATCATTCATGGCTTTCGCTTTGCGAAAGCTTCCTTTCTTGGGGAATTGGGGCTGGTTTTGCGAAGCAAAATCGTCGTCGTAAGAC
>JAKSPR010000384.1 GCA_024404655.1 Clostridia bacterium
TCTCTCACGCTGAAATCAGCGGGGTCCGTTGCTCGGTGTCAGTCTTCCTACTTTTTTATTCATGTGCTTTTTTGCACAAGTTTTGATGTTATCTGCGTGCGCGGCGGAATGACATATCAAACTCAGAGAGGTTCTTACAACCGGGACACTTGACTGCAATGGTTCCGGAACAGTTTGAAAGCTTGTCATAAAGACGATGTCCGCAATACGGGCATCGTTTGACCGCTACAATATGGCGGCGGGGCCCTTTGGACCGCAAAACAGTGGTGGTATAAGTGGTTGTGATCATAGTGATTCCTCCAGATTCATGTGTTAAAACGTAAATTCCTGTCTCATATTTTCTTTGGATAATAAGTTCAGATGCTGCAGCCGGATCAAAAGTGCCTGCTTAGATACATCCAGATAAGAAGCCAGTCTGCAGAATTTTTCATAGTCCCGATTTGTCTTCAGCTGATAAACCTCGAATTCCTTTACGCACTGCTCCATCAGCTTTGGCGGCATGAGCAGACATGCTGCGAGCGTGTCTGCCTGCCATTCAATCCAGTCTTGTGGGGAGCGTTGGTCACGGTAGAAAATCTGTTTCACCTGATAGTCCTGTGGGAACAGCCTGCGGAGAATGTGGTGGGCTGCTTCGTGCATGATGGTGAAATTACACCTGCCGGACTGCTCTGGAGAGAGGAGTCCTTTGTCGATCGCTATCTCCCATTCAGAAAGATCTCTGGTCTCCGTATAGCCAGAATCATCGACGATCGCAAACTCAAAATCTTCAAAGGAAGAAACGCCGAGAATGGAGCCGTCGTCACTCAACGGGAGAAAGACGACTGTCAGGTTCAGGATATCCTCCGCAAAAAACTCCGGGAGAACAGGAAGCAGGGACGATTCAGAGATTTCCATACGTTCATAGTATTCTCTGATATAGCGGTCGGCGATCTTCTCCAGATCGTTTCTGGATAAACAAGTACTCATATCATTAAGCGTGAAGATTCTTGGCTTCAACGAACCAGAGATCTTCATCTTCGAACAAAAATGTTTCCTGGCCTCTGACCCGGATGGTGTACCGGATGCCGGTGCCGCCGACCTTGGAGGCTGCTGCTCTGCGGCAGGCACAGAGCTTGTCGATCTCATACTGTCTGCCATCCTCAAAAATGATGTAGAGGGGTTTCTTTTCGCCGGTTTTTCTGTGTTGTACGATCACATCTACAAAAACCTTCCGGCGAAGATCATGCTTTTCCATGTGTTACCTCCATTACTGATACATAGGGCTGGGCATCCGAACGGTATCACGTCCATCGTCAGGCATTTTGAGGTTGCCCATCAGGACACCGTAGGTGAGGGCCCCTTTTCCGAATCGCTGCCGGACTTCTTCAACGGTATCCTGCAAACGAATACGTCGATCTCTTCGTGCGTTATCAACATAAAGAGAGAGCTGGTCGGCCGCATTCTGGGGTTGAAGTTCTGTTGCCCGAATCGTGACTGCCCGAACGGGCTGATCCCAACGGTATTTGTTCTGAAAGAGCTGATAGCCTGCAGTCGAGATCTCGGATGGCAGCTGCGTTCGGACAGGCAGCCTGCACTGGAACTGCTTATAGCTCAGGTCCTTGCTGCGGATAAAGATCTGTACCCCCTGTGCTGAAAGCTCATGAACACGAAGGCGGTGTCCCACATCCTGGCTGAGTTCGAACATGACCTTGAATACTTCTGTTTCGTTTTCAAGGTCGGCATTGCAGGTGATCCCATGACCAATGGATTTGATGGGACTGACGAAATCCTTGTGCATGACACGGGAGGCATCCGTGCCGTTGGCGTATTGCCAGAGTTTGATTCCGTTAATACCAAACCACCTTCGAAGTAATTCCGGTTCCAGGGCTGCCAGTTGTCCGACGGTACGAATGCCATAACCGGCAAGGCGTCGTGTGGTGGCTCTTCCGACGTAGATCAGATCGGAGGCGGGGAGAGGCCAGACCATCTCTTGGTAGGCTTCCTTTGAGATCTCTGTGATCGCGTCGGGCTTTTTCATATCAGAGCCCAGCTTCGCAAAGATCTTGTTGAACGAGACGCCGATGCTGACGGTCAGTCCGAGTTCCTCCCTGACTGATTTCCGAATAGCTTCTGCGATCTCCATGCCGGAACCAAAAACGCTGCTTCCGGTCCAGTCCAGCCAGCATTCATCCATACCGAAAGGCTCCACAAGATCTGTATAACGATAGTAGATTTCATGGGCCAGCTTGGAGTACTTGAGATACTGGTCATACTGCGGCGGTACTAAGATCAGGTCACGGCAGCATTGCCGGGCTTCCCAGTTGACCATTCCGGTTTTGACACCGGCCTTTTTCGCCAGTTCAGACTTGGCGAGAATGATTCCGTGTCTGTTTTCGGTAGAACCGCAGACAGCGACGGGTTTTCCCCGCAGGGAAGGATCCAGCATCATTTCTACCGATGCATAGAATGAATTCATGTCGCTGTGGAGAATTACTCTTTGGTTTGCCATTTTGTTCACCTCCGTTTCCTTGAGCGTGGCTTAAGTATAAATATCTTGATGCGAGATTTCAACATTGCAGTTGTCGCTAGTTGAGATATTTTTTCTTGACGAAGGGGACTGTGACCGATATACTGATGGTACATAGAATAGGAGGGATACTATGTCCTCATTGAATGACAAACTGAGAGTTTTAAAGCCTTTTCAGAATTTAACTTTCTACAATACGCTTTCTGAACAGGAAGAAAACATA
>JAKSPR010000385.1 GCA_024404655.1 Clostridia bacterium
CATGGCAGAGGGGATAAAGAACCAGTAACCCAGGCGGTTAGCGCAGTATTCTGTCAGATAGAGCTCGTTTCTCAGCCACTTTCTCGGGACGGCATGGAAACCGGCAAAGGTGGCATGAGCATGTTTCAGTGCTTCCGCAATGGTGAAGCCGCCGCGGAAATACATATCGTGATCGGGACGAACCATGCTGTAGTGTTCCAGCTCGATGCATGCCGGCGCATTCTTATAGAGCTTGTCAAAGGCCCAGCGGGAACGCATGGTATCATAGCACATATCCTCTGCATATCCGCCGCAGCAGATGGAGTCATCCTGAATACCGAAGCCACGGGCGTCAACATAATCCAGCATATCATTGACTTCCTCTTCGCCGTGCGCCATGCGTCCGATGATGTGGTCGTCGTTGCAGAGAAGGAAGGTCTTGGTAAAGTACTTGGCATGGATGTCGAAATGCCGTTTCACAACTTCCGGCGGATAGATGACGAAATCGCCGACGGAGGTATGACCTTCGCCCCAGGTGCCGTAGGAGCCGATATCCACGATCTCAATACGCGGATCGCCGTCATATTTCTTTGCCAGAGCTTCCACGAACTTTTCAAGATAAGCAAGGAAGATCGGATCACCGTAATCCGGCTGCGGACCGGAACCGGGGATCATGATGCCCTTTGCGCCTTCCTCAAAAACATATTTCGGGGTGGCATATTCATAACCGGTCTCAAAGCAGCACATCCGCAGGGAGAACCTGTAGCCGTAGGGTCCCCATTCTTCCATGATATCATCAATGGGAGAGAAGTTATAGACGCCCTTTTCCCGTTCGATATCGGACCAGTCAAAGCGGATATACAGGTGATTCAGACCCGGAAAATCGGTGAAGTAATCGCCTTTTTCGCAGGAGTCACGGTAGGCAGGACGGCGGAAACCGTTGTCAATGTAATGGATGAACCAGCCCTTATGGGGATTTTTCAGGACGGTCTTGTCATCGACCTTGTCTCTGAGGTCAACAAATCCGGTCATGCGTGTCGGGTCGTTATACATTCCGCGCAGGGTCTGGTCTTCCATGGGTAAATACTTTTCAACGATGTTGTTCATGATGAGTCCTTTCTGTTACAGAATATGATTGTCTTTGCTGCTGATATGCGTTGATTTTCTGTTTTCGGAGAATACAGTGTCCAAGGAATCCGGGATCAGATGAAAAGCCGGAAAATGAAGTCGATCACCGGGGCCGGCAGGCAGGAGAGCAGCTTCATGCGGATATCCTGTCCGATGTTATAATACCGTTTGGGATGTTTTCCGGTTACTGCCCGGAAGACCGTATCTGCGATGCGGTCGGGGGAGAGGGGGTGTGCCGTAGCTCCCGTCATCAGCGGGAGTAGCCTCTGATAAGCGCGGGCATAATGGGTCGTTGTACTGCAGATCTGCTCAAACGCCGGAACCGTACCGTGGGTCATTCCGGTATCCACAGCACCCGGCCGGATGCAGGATACTGAAACGCCGAGCGGCCCAGCCTCCCGGCGGAGGGAATCTGTATAGCATTCCACGGCATGCTTGGAAGCTGTGTAAAACCCGTGAAAGGGGATGGAACAGAACCGACCGTATTCGCTGGAAAAGTTGATGATCCTTCCGTGCCCGGCTTCGACCAGCGTGAAGAATATCCGTACCACCCGTGCCATTCCGGCAATATTGACGTCGAGGATCCGCTGCATGTATTCTGCATCTTCCTCAATGAGGGAGCCCATATAGACGATGCCTGCGGTGTTGATCAGCGCTGTCAGTCGGTCTGTCAGGGTACATACCTGTGAAAAGGCCGCTCTGACGCTCTCCGGGCGCGTGATATCCGTTTCGAGAAAAGTATATGCCGGGTGATCGGGAACATCGCCTCTGTGCAGATCCAGTCCGATCACAGAATATCCTTCCCGGAGCAGTCGTCTGACAATGGCGCTGCCGATTCCGCCCCCTGCGCCTGTGACGCAGATATTGTGTCTTTCCATGCTGTTATCACCTCTCGGCTGTACTGAATATCCTGTGTTCTTTGCGGGATTATGGATGAGAGACATTGTTTTTGATACGCTCCATAAAGACGTCAGGGGTGACGACTTCGACCTGTTTGCCAAAAGCATCGATCAGTGCGGCAATGGCGTCCATGGTGTTACCGCCGGGGACAAGATTGCCGCCGTCGTCACGTCCGGACCATGCATGGACGATGATGACGGAATAGGCGTCTTCGGATGCGGTGTCTGTGGAGGCTTTGTTGACCTTATCTGCGATCTTTGCAATGGCGCCGTCTGAGAGATCTGCCCACAGACGGTAACGGGCGGAGACCATCGGCTTTCCGTCAGACCACAGAACCTTACCGCGTTTGCCGGCGTAGTTGCTGTAGTCGATGTAGAAGATACCGGAGACTGCGTCCTGGGATGTGAATGCAGAGAGAACTGCAGGGTCAAAGCCGTTGTCATCCAGCACTTCAAGATAACGGAAATCACTGCGCTTCATATAGGACGCAACAGTTTCGGCGGTCTTTCGCCGTGCGTCCTCGCTCCAGCGGGAGGGGAAGGTGTAGCCGATGCCGCTTAACTCAAGCAGAAATTCGTCGCCTGTGCGCTCGTCTTCATAGAAATAGTCCATCATCGGAGCGATGGTGTCGATTGTGGTAGCAGGAAGTCCCCATCCCATGGGGAAGTCTCCGCGGCGGTCGGACGCAAACCATTTGTCCGCATACTGGAAATCAT
>JAKSPR010000386.1 GCA_024404655.1 Clostridia bacterium
ATCCGGGACGGTACGGGGCAGGACGGATGCCGGTCATTATCCCCGCAGACGGGGCGGGGTATACGGTCTTCTTTGACCGCAGCTCCGTGGAAGTTTTTCCCCGGACCTGCGGCCCCACCGTGACCATGCGCATCTATCCCGACAGCGATCCCGCAGGACTGTCAGCCGTGGGGGAGGCCGATGTCACGCTGCGCCTGATGTCGCGGATGATACGGCTGAGAAGCTGAGAACATGAAAGAACCGAAAGGACGGATGATCAAGTGGAATCTCTGAAAACCGATTACAAAACGGAAACACTGACCCTGTGCGCACCCTGCAGCGGAAGACTGTGCGGGCTGGAAACCCTGTCCGACCCCGTATTCCGCGAGAAGCTGCTGGGTGACGGTTTGGCCGTGGAACCGGATGATCCCGAGGACGGGGATATCGTCGCACCTGCGGACGGGACCATTCTGCATGTCCAGAATACCGCTCACGCCCTGTCGATGCAGACGGACGGAGGATATGAACTGCTCATCCACATGGGAATCGACACGGTATCCATGAACGGCGATGGATTCCACGTCTATGCAAAACCCGGCATGCGTGTTCATACAGGAGAGCGGCTGCTTCATGCAGATCTGAACCGTATCCGCCGCAGAGGCTGCGGGACCGCCTGCATCGTCCTCGTCACGGACGGGGCAGAGGGGCGGGTGTTTACCCCGCGCATCCCGGACGGTACTCCGGTACGCGCTGGGAAAACACCGGTTATGACCGTAACTGCGGTCAAAAAACCATGATACGGGAGGTACAGGACATGCCGATCATCAAAGGAACCATTACCGTCTGTGATAAAAACGGCCTCCACGCCCGCCCGGCGGGACAGCTGGTCAATATGCTCCGCAGCTGCGGTGCCGCGGTCACGTTGACATTCGGAGATAAAACTGCAGACGGCACAAAACTGTTTTCCGTCATGGCACTGGGCGCAGGATACGGCGATGCTGTCGCCGTGACACTGGAAGGAGAGCTGACAGCCGCGGAAAAACTCTCCGCGTTCTGCCGGGAGAATCCTGCATTTTCGCTTCGGCTGGAACAAAACGGTGATGAGGGACGGGGGAGCGGCACATGAATCATGAGATCATCCTGACAGGGCAGTCTTTGACCGACGGCTGTGTTTATGCTCCCATACTCCGCGTGGGAAGCAAGACAAAAAAAGAGCACACCGCTGCCTCCGTTCCCAATGGAGAGGGCAGTGTGCGTGCCGTACAGGCAGAAGCTGAAGCGCGGTATTCCATGCTGGCGGAGCAGGCGGAACAGGACGCCCCCGGCTCTCCCCGTGCGGAACTTCTGCGGCTCTATGCCATGATCGCGGCGGATGCGGAGCTCACTGCACTTGCCGAAACCTCGGTGAGCATGGGAAAAACGGTTTCTGCTGCGTTTCGGGACGCGGCGGAGATTTTATCCCGGCAGATCGCTGCACTCAACGATCCTCATCTTGCCTCCCGCGCCGAGGATATCCGGATGATCGGCGCACGCCTGTCCGCCATCTGCGACGGAGAAGAGGACATCGGGGACACCCTCGCCGGGCGGCTGAAAACTCCGTCGGTTCTGGTTTTCGATGAGCCCTCTCCAGAGCAGATCGCGGTTTTGTCACAGCCGCTTGCGGCGGGAATTCTGATCTGCTCCCCCTGCGGGATGACCTCCCATGCGGCGATCCTTGCCAAAGCACTTGGCGTACCGACCATCGCCGGGATCGGTCCACTGCCGGAGAACATAACCGACGGTACTCCGGTCATCGTGGATGCCGGACAAAGCTGTGCAGTCTTTCACCCGGCAAACAGCCGGATCCTGGAAATCGGAAAAGCACAGGAACAGGCCGCCTCTGACCGCGCAAGAGCGCTGATGGTACGGGGGCTTCCCGACTGTACGCCCGACGGTCAGCATCTCGCCGTCTATGCCAATCTCGCTTCGCCTGAGGAAATCGCGTCCGCTCTTGCGGAAGATGCCCGTGGCATCGGTCTGTACCGCTCGGAATTTCTGTATCTCGGACGTGAGACACCGCCGGATGAGGAAGAACAGTTCGATGCCTTCCGGCAGGTGCTCACCGCCATGCCCGAAAAGCCTGTCATTGTCCGCACGGCGGATATCGGCGCAGATAAGACCGTCTCCTATCTTGATCTGCCAAAAGAACAGAACCCGGCTCTCGGTCTGCGTGGGGTAAGACTGTTCTTTGCCCGCCCGTCTCTTGCCGTGACACAGCTGCGTGCATTGCTCCGTGCGGCGCGTTATGGGAATCTTTCGGTCATGTTTCCCATGATCACGGGAGGGGAGGACTTTGCACGCTGCATGGCGCTGGTACAGGATGCGGAAGCGGGCTTGCAGAAAGACGGCATTTCCCACCGCCGACCGACCTTCGGCGCGATGCTGGAGACCCCCGCCGCCTGTCTCTCCGTGGAAGAACTGTATCGGGCGGGCGCACGGTTCTTTTCCGTCGGTACCAATGATCTGACCCAGTACACGCTGGCCGCAGACCGGGAGGGGGTTGGCACAGGAGAACCGTATACTGCCCGCCATCCCGCCGTAAAAGCGCTGATCCGCATGGCGGCTGAAACTGCGGGACGACTGCACTGTCCAGTCGGTATCTGCGGTGAGGCGGCAGCCGATCCGGAGATGCTCCCCTTTTTCCTCACCTGCAGAATCCATGAACTTTCCGTTCCGCCAGCCCGGGTGCTCTCCACACGTCTGA
>JAKSPR010000387.1 GCA_024404655.1 Clostridia bacterium
GTGACCGGCAAGGGCTTTGCGGTCGCCCTTGCAGCCTTCGCGGGGTTTCCTGATCTGGGTTGTGCTGTCATGGGGGATAGGCGACGGTCATCCGGGTCTCTGCCCTCGGCCTGATTTTGTTTTTACCCGGTTTTGTGGTGTGACCGGCAAGGGCTTTGCGGTCGCCCTTGCAGCCTTCGCAGGGCGTCTTGATCTTGTTATGTGCTGTACGGGGGACGGGCTGACTTTATCATACTTTTGACCCCTTCACGGCATATTGACCGCACCGATGAACAGCGGAATATTGCCGGTTCCGCTGAGAACGAACAAAAACGGACGGTCACAGATAAAATCAATTTCCTCCGTGGGCGGGGGAGCCGCTCCGGCGCCGGGCATGACGACGCAGGTCGTGGCGGTGCAGCCGTCCTCATCCGCCGTGACCCGCGTGCTTTGATTGACGGCGGAGAGCCAGATATTGTCTCCGGCTTCCCCGGACAGCGCAAAGGAATCGTTTCCTTGTTCAAAGACCTCCGTCACACCCAGCGACATGAGGCTGTCTTTGAGATCAAGGGACGACGTTACATCAAATTTCGGAATCGCCAGATTGACATAGAGATACTTCTGATTTTCGTATTCGTAGGTGTCTTCCAGCATCGTCCAGAAATCATCATCATTCATCACATCGGCAAAGCTCATGCCCTCATCCGGGAGCACGAACCACATGATCCCGCCATGGTCGAAGTACTGATAGACCGCAGTAAACGTATCCGACCAGAAATAGGACGAGGAAAGCCGCTCTTTTTTCATAAAGTCCGCGGAGATATCTCCGGTCGGCGCATGGAACGTGCCGCGCTCGGTCATGGATTTGTCGAATTTCTTTCCCCAGCGTGCGGCGTAGGTCATCGTGGAGGAAAGGGCCATCATCTGCTCGGGATAGGGCGAGAATTTCATCAGATCCGCCTGCTTTTTCAGCTTGCCTTCGGTGTTCTCACTGAGCCACGTCCGGAACGCGCGGTCGTATTTCTCCGTGCCCATTTCGCCCCGGTAGACGGAGGCGTAATAGGTTCCGGCAAGCTGCTCCGCAACTGTCTGCGCACAGGGCGTATGATCGTCCAGCCACAGGGCATTGTTGACAAAGCTGCGCACTTTGCCGTCGTCGATGTAGTTTGCGACCCATACGGCGTTTGCCTCATCGCGCAGCGTCTCCATGGAGCATCCGCCCATGAGGGAGAGTATCTGTTCCTGTCCCTCACCTTGTGTGACCTCCGAGAGCATACCAAGGGCAAGATAGGTACTGACCGGAGCAAACAGCCGGTTTTCGTCGTCTTTCACATCGGCAAAGACGGCTTTTCCCGCCTGCGGGATGAACGACCAGACGGAATCGGTTTTCCCATCCAGCAAAAGACCCCGGTACGGTTCCGTCTCTGCGGGATATTTTACTTCCGCAAGAGCATACGCATGGAGTGAAAGCATCCCGGCACGGGCCTGCGCCGCCCATATTCCGCCGACGCAGAGGACGGCGGCTGCTCCCGCGGCGATTTTCCATAAATGCTTTTTCAGCGGAATACCTTTCTTGACCGGAGCCGCTGAAACTTCTGTTCCTGCTCCGTCCTTTTCTCTGCACGCATCCGCATCGGTGAGCAGATCGTCCCCGACATCGGAAAGCGCGTCGGAGAGCTTCCCGGCAGCATCGTATGTGGAAGCGGTCATGTCAGTTTTTTTCATAATGTGATCCCCTCCTTCAGAAGACAGCGACAGAGGTCCTCCCTTGCCCGGAACAGACGGCTTCTGACGGCATTTTCTCCAAGTCCCAGACAGTGCGCGATCCGCTCCACAGGATCGGAATAATAGTAGCGGAGCAGAAATGCCCTGCGGGTTTCAGGGGAAAGTGTCCGCAGCCATGCATCCAATACCCGGGCGAGCTCTTCGTTTTCCGTTTCCTTTTCCGGCGTTCCCTCTGCGGGGATGCACTCGGCGAGCTCTTCCAGAGTCCGGGCATATTCGCCGGAACCCCGTTTCTCCGCGTGCCGTCTGCGGAAGCGATCAATGGACAGCCGTCTTGTGAGTTTGCCAAGGTATAAGGACAAAACTGCCGGTTTCTGCGGCGGCATGGAGTTCCATGCGCGGAGATAAGTATCATTGACGCACTCCGAAGAATCTTCCCGGTCGGCTAAAATATTATAAGCGATGGTATGCAGATAGCGGGCATATTTCCGTTCCGTCTCGGCGATGGCCTGCTCGTCTCTTTGCCAATACAATGTGACAATGGTTTCGTCGTCCATGGGGGGGATTCCTCCTTTCTGTTTTGTGTTCGTCCTATATCACGCAGAAAATTCCGGAATGTTGCGGGGGATGGGGGGATTTTTTTGTATTCATCCAAGTTTCTGCCCTCGGCGTGATTCTGGCTGTTCCTCAGTTCTGTGGGGTGACCGGCAAGGGCTTTGCGGTCGCCCTTGCAACCTTCGCGGGGCTTCCTGATCCGGAATGTGCTGATTTGGGGGATCGGCGGCGGTCATCCGGGTCTCTGCCCTCGGCCTGATTTGGTTTTTTACCCGGTTTCGTGGGGTGACCGGCAAGGGCTTTGCGGTCGCCCTTGCAACCTTCGCGGGGTTTCCTGATCTGGGTTGTGCTGATTTGGGGGATAGGCGGCGGTCATCCGGGTCTCTGCCCTCGGCCTGATTTTGTTTTTTACCCGGTTTCGTGGGGTGACCGGCAAGGGCTTTGCGGTCGCCCTTGCA
>JAKSPR010000388.1 GCA_024404655.1 Clostridia bacterium
GTCGCATGACAGCAGGCGCAGGAGCTGACGCCGCTCTCCCGTGAGGCCGCTTTCCCCGGCAGGGCGGGGGCAGGGCGGATCTACACCGCGCCGAACATCGGTGTCCGTGAGAGCCGCATGCTGGACGGCGAATACGTCCTCACCGGCAGAGAGCTGATGACCTGCCCGAAATTCGACGACGCCATTGCCGCAGGTGACTACGATATTGATATCCACAATCCCGAAGGCACCGGAACCAGCCACTACTTCTTTGAGCTGGGCACCTGGTACACCATTCCTTTCCGTTCCCTGATCCCCAAGGCAGCGGATGCCGACAACCTCCTCGTCGGCGGAAGATGTATCTCCGTCGATCATGAAGCACAGGCTTCCATCCGCATCATGCCCATCTGCTGCACCACCGGTGAAGCAGCCGGCATCGGCGCGGCTGTCGCAAACAAGAACGGTACCGCCGTTCAGGCAGCAGACGTCAAGGAAATCCAGCGCATCCTGAAATCCACCGGCGCTTATATCGGTGACTGATCCGGAATAATCGCTGCATGATAAAAAAGATCCCACAGGCCGCAGCCTGTGGGATTTGTTTTTGTATCGGAGATTTTTGTGAGCTTATTCGTTTTCCTTATAAGCGTCGATGGTCTTGTTGAGTGCCTTGTTTGCAGAAGCCAGCTTCTTGTTCCAGCTGGATGCGACCTCGGTCTTACCGCCACTGATCTGGGAGAACACAGCGTTGAAGATTCCGCCCCAGTCGTAGATGTATGCAAGGTCATAGACACGGGTGGAAAGGATGATATCCAGCATCTGTGCAGATTCCTCATCACGCATGTACTTGTAGGTCAGAGCCTTGTCGTAGTATGCGTTTGTGACAGTGGGAATGCTCTTTGCAGCCATCGCCTCGATGATGAGACCAGCCATTTCGGGATCGGGCTGGGAGGACAGGATGCAGACGCCCTTACCGGCGGTCTTATGGACAAAGTGGTAATATCTGTCCTGAGATACATCAAATTTCGGGAACGGGATCAGACCGAAGTCGGTGGTGGACTCACGCATTCTGGTGACGCACTGCATGACCTCGCCGAAGAACAGAGCACGTCCGCCCTCGAAGAGGAGACGGAGGTCATCGGAAGTCGTGATGCCGTTCTTCGTGGTGATTGCCGTCGTCTTGGTATCAGACATGATCGCACCGGCCTTTTCGACGACCTTTGCCAGGTAGCCGAGATCGGTATCAATGATCGGATAGTCGGATGCGTCCTTCTTGGACAGCATAACGCCTGCGGCGTACATCAGACCCTGGGAGCTCTGGTCGGAGGTAGCGAAACCGAACTGGTCGGCGGGACCGGTCATCTTGCCGTCACCGTCGAGGTCCTTGACCGCGCTCTTTGCGCAGTCATAGAAGGTCTCCATATCCCACTTGTTGTCGGCAACCATCTGATAGAAGTTATAGTCAAGGTCGGTTGCCATCTGCTTGTTGAACATGAGGGTCCAGGTTGCATCGTTATCGACGATGGTGATATCACCGGTAGCGATATAGGTTCTGCCGCCGATGGAAGTACCTGCGGTAACACCCTGATCCCACCATATCTGGGTGAGGTCGATATACGGTACCTGCTGCAGGTCAAGGACGAAGTTGCCCGCACCAAGGTTACAGCCGTTGGCAATTGCCGTGACAACTGCATCGTAATCGGTGACACCGGCCTGAACAGCCTTCTTGGTCTGGGACATGGTCACGCACTGGAATTCCTTGATCTTGATGTTGAAGGTTTCCTCCATCCACAGGTTGCGCTCATAGACAGCGTCGGTGACGATATCGCCGGTCGCGCTCTCTGCGTAGATATCCTTTGTGACCCAGTCGACACCGTTATCGTCGTTCTGGTCGGAGGTGAGGAAGGTGAAATCCCGTCCGCCGTAGTCCTTTTCGGGGAACGTGGGCATCGGGAATACAGTTTCGGCAGGTTCAACGGAATCCGTCACAGCTTCGGTCTGCTGTGCTTTTGTTTCCTGGGTCTGGGGTGTGGTTGCCGCGTCACCGCAGGCAGCCAGCGTGCTTCCTGCCGCAAGCAGGGCAAGAAGTCCTGCAAATACTCTGATTTTCTTTGTGTGTTTCATGGTTTCATACTCCAATCGTTATGTCCGTAAAGGATGATAACTAATTATAGCATAATCATATTCTTTTTGTCCATAGCAATATCGTAGATTTTCCACGCTGATATTTGTATGATTCAATAAAAATCACAGTCTGCGCCGTTGTTTTACAAAAAGAAAAGCCTTCCTTTGCCGGGAATTGCCGGCAAAGGAAGATCCATCCTGTTATTTCCGGATATTATTCGTTTTCGCGGTATGCGTCAACGGTCTTCTGCAGAGCCTTTTCCGCTGCGGAAAGCTTCTTGTTCCATGCGGATGCAAGATCAGTCTTGCCGCTGTTGATCAGAGTGAAGACGGCATTATAGATGCCGCCCCAGTCGTAGATATAACCGAGGTCATAGATACGGCTGGACAGGATGATATCCAGCATCTTTGCGGATTCCTCATCGCGCATATACTTATAGGTCAGCGCCTTATCGTAGTATGCGGCGGTGACGGTGGGAACGCTTCTTGCGGCCATTGCCTCAATGATGATGCCCGCCATCTCGGGATCGGGCTGGGTGTTCGGGATGCAGACACCCTTGCCGGCGATCTTGATGACGTGATGATAATATCTGTCCTGTGAGGTCTCA
>JAKSPR010000389.1 GCA_024404655.1 Clostridia bacterium
GCTGAGGCTAATCAACCAAGCATGTGGTTCCTTGCGTTACCACAAGCCCCCACTTCTAAACGTCAGTTTAAGTGGCGGGTAGTTGACGATAATATGTCCTTTCATTATCTCATACTGCGTGAATGTTGATAAAAACATTATATCATGTACGGCTAAACCTGTAAAGATGCTTTTGCAACATGAAAAAAGATTGACATTTCAGACAAAAGACAATTATCATATTTTGCCATTTCATCGGAAATGTAATTTTGCCAAAGAAATTATCTCACGATAACTTGCACAGCGGCATGTCTTGTGATATACTGATATAAAAGGACAAAAAGGAGCAATCAGCCATGAAAATCGGTCTTACCAGCTACAGCATGAATAACTATATCCAGTCCGGCATGATGAGTGTGTGCGAGGTCATGCGCTTTGCAAAGGAAAAGGGTGCGGAGCACATCGAACTCGTCCCCTTCGGTTTTACCCTGCATGACGATGCAAAGGATACCTTCAATGAGCCGCTGATCGCAGAGATCCGCCGGGTATCGGAGGAAATCGACTTGCCTCTTTCCAACTATGCGGTCCTTGCCGACCTTCTGAAACCCGATGCCGACGCCCGCCGCGCGGAGATCGAACGGCTGAAACGCCATATCGACGTCGCCGCAAAACTGGGTCTGAAATTCATGCGCCACGATATTTCGTCCTTCCGCAGACCGCTGGAATCCAATACCCCCACAGCCTTTGAAAGAGAATTTCCCGTCGCTGCTGCAGCCTGTCAGGAGCTTGCGGATTATGCCGCCCGGTTTGGCGTGACAACGCTGGTGGAAAATCACGGCTTCTTTGTCAACGGCTCTGACCGCATCATCCGTCTCATTGAGACCGTGGACCGGGAGAACTTCGGCATGCTGCTGGACACCGGCAACTTCGCCTGCGTTGACGAAAACTGCATGGTAGCCGTCAAGAAGTGCGCGCCTTATGCAAAGATGGTACATCTGAAAGACTTCTATATCCGCCGCGCCGACAGACTGACGGGCAACGGCGGTCTGTTCCGCTGTGATTCCGGCTGCTGGTTCTCGTCAAACTCCGGCGAATCTATGCTCCGCGGCTCCATTCTTGCCCAGGGAGATCTGGATATCTGGGCGATCCTCGGATTCATCAAGGATTCGGGTTATGATGGAAACGTCTCCGTGGAATTTGAAGGTATGGAGGACGGCAAGATCGGCAGTGAGACCGGCATGAACGCAGCTCGGTATATTCTGGAACATATCTGAAAAAACTTCCATAGAGCCACGAAAACCACCTGCCGCGCGGCAGGTGGTTTTTTGACGGAATATCAGTACCGTTCCCAGTGATATTTTCCGCTCTCGTCCTTCTGGTCGATGGCCTTGAAAACGTAATAGATGGGTTTGGGACCGTCGATCTCATTATTCTCGCGCTTTCTGCGGAGAATACCGAGATTCAGACCGAATTCACCCGCGTTGTCCCTGTGAGCGTGGAGAATAAAGCTGTCGATCTCCGGAATCTCCATGCAGGTGCGGTAAGCACGTCCGTAGGCACATGCCTGCAGAATTTCACTTTCCGGCGTCCAGTGGGAGTTGAAGCCCTGTTCAGAGAGAATGATTCTCCGCCGTACACCGAAGCAGAGAAATTCTTCCTGTTCCAGGAACCGCGCCAGCACTTTGAGATTCTTGAATGTGATGCGGTAAGTATCAAAATCTTCGCTCGCTGTCTTGTCGTTCCAGAAATCCGGGAAATTAAGGTCTTCCGGATAAGGATGGAAGGCCACGTTCCACCCGACCTCACCTTCTGCTTTTGCATAGCGGTTGATCAGGGTGAGCACATCGCGGGAACCGTAATATTTCATCTTATCCCCGGAAAGCGCTCCAGTCCAGAAATGATCAAGGGAGACATAGATCCGGTGGCTTTTGGAGAGGGACGCAGAAACCTGCCATGCCAGACGCAGGGCGGTGGTGTATTCTTTGGTATAGGCTTCCACCGGCATGTTTCCTGCGTTGCCCCAGACCCACTGGGAATTGACCTCATTGCTGATGATGTAACCGACAGCCTTTCCGTATTCAGGATGCTTACCGGAATAGTGGGTCGTCAAAAAGGCGATGAACGCCATATAATGCCGGATGCCCTCATCCGTTGTCATATTGAAGGCAGACAGATGCACGTCGGGATCGTTCATGTTCGGGATAAAATCCGGGTGGAGCAGAGCACGGTACATGTTTTCCGGCGTTTCCGTATTCCAGTGCTTGGAACATAAGAGAATGAGTGTGACAAGAATGCCGTGGGAGGAAAGCTCGCTGATCGTTCTGTCGTGGTACTCCAGCCTTGTTTTGTCAAAATAGTAGTCCACACCGTCAAAGGGGAAGGTGATCGTGTTTTCGGTGGGCTCTGCACGCATGAGGTCCGTGATCGCAACATTGTGTGCCGCATGCTTGACGCCGAGGGCAATGGCATCCTCAACATCGGTGACCTGCAGACCCTTGATGGTTCCGGCTGTGGGATAGTCATCTTCATAAACCCTGGGAAAATCAAGAACTTCCGCATAGCATTTCCCGGGGAGAATTTCACCGTTCTGCATACATTCATAGCGGAGGAATAATCCGTCCCGTCCGTCTGCAAACCGCGGAAGAACATAAACTCCGTTTTCCGGCTCACAGACCGTTTCCCGGATGCAGAGTTCCTCCCGCAGCGCAGGAGCATAGGCACG
>JAKSPR010000039.1 GCA_024404655.1 Clostridia bacterium
TTGCATGCTTCGCAAGGTCATTCTGACCTGATTTTGGCTGCTTATTGAGAATATTTATTTGCGGATCTGCGATGCGAAGAAAAACAGATCCGCCGCCGGCGGATCTGTAAGGTGGGTAATATGAGGATCAGATATCTTCTTTCAGCTTCCGGATCGTATCTGCGAAAAGGGAAAACGGGAAAAGATCGGTATCGGGGAGACAGATGATATCGGGATCGGTGAACTTCGGGGCGTTGGGATTGACGCGGCGGCCGTCCTTTTCGCGCTCCAGATTGGCGGGATGGCGGAAAGCGAGGTGGAACGACCACAGGCCGAGGGCCGGGGTACCGTCTTGGGTCTGGCACTTGATGCGGGAGCCGTATTTGCCGTCTCCGACGATGGGATGTGCGCGGCCGGAGAGCTGTGCGCGGATCTGGTGAGAGCGTCCTGTGCCGAGCCTGATTTTCAGAAGCGAGTACACCTGCCCATCATGTTCTGTTTGTGCAAGAACGGTATAATGAAGAACGGCCTCTTTCACGCCTGCCCGTTTGCGGTCGACGATGAAAACCTTATTCTTCCGTGCGTCCTTATAGAGCAGGTCGCGGAGCTCTCCCTCCGGTGCCTCCATGGGACCGTCTACGACACAGAGGTATTCCTTGCACACCTCATGCCCCGCAAACGCAGCGGAGAGCAGTCCTGCCGCGTAAGGCTTCTTTGCGTAGACGATAGCTCCGCCCACGCCGCAGTCCAGACGATGGACCACGCCGATATAAGGTTCCTTCACGCCGTTTTCCGTCTCCCGTTCGGTGAGGATGGAAACGAGATCCTCTGCGGAATCGTCCGCGCCTCCCTGGGAAAAGAGGCCTGCGGGCTTCTTGACGATCAGGATATGGCGGTCTTCATACAACAGTTCCAAGGGCGTCTTCATCACATTCCTGCTCCTTTACAAGGCAGACCGGCTCATCGCGGCGGGCGACGGCGAGGGTGAAATCTTCATCCTGCGTATAGCCATTCCGCTGCAGTGCGGTGAGCACCGTCAGATAAGCGAGGTCCGGGGTATTATTTTCCGGGGAGAGGTGAGCGAGCATCAGGTGTTTTGTGCCGTTTCCGACCAGATCGCAGGCGAACTCAGCGCAGTCGGCATTGGAGAGATGCCCGCGGTCGGAGCGGATACGCAGCTTGAGATCGTACGGATACGGTCCCATGAACAGCATATTTTCATCGTGATTGGACTCGATGATGACATCCTCGGCCCCGGTGAGCCCCGCGCGGATCTCCTCTGTGACATGTCCGATGTCCGTGGCGAGGGCTGCTGTGCGGATGCCCTCATCGGTCATGCAGGAGAAGCGGTAGCCGACGCTCATGCGGCTGTCGTGAGGGGTAGGGAAGGATGCAACATCGAGGATATCCTGTTCTCCGTGGTCCGCTGCCGCGACCTTCACGTGGAAGATGGGCGGATGGATGCAGAAACAGTCGGTGGGATAGCCCGCCTGTTCCAGCTCTTTTGCAGTCTGTTCAGCGATATGAACGGGGATCGGATGTTTTTTCAGAAGCACGGGGAGTGCCTTGATATGATCCGAGTGTTCATGGGTGATGAAAATCGCATTGACGGAGGACAGACTGTCGCCGACGGCGGCAAGGGCGCGTTCAATGGCGCGGCAGCTCATGCCGGCGTCGATGAGGATGCGTGTCCTGCCTGCGCGGACATACGTACAGTTCCCCTTGGAACCTGAGAACAGAGAATAGATGGTCATGGATTTTATGAACCGCTTTCTATGTAATAATCAGTCTGATCAGCCGTTTTTATAACGGTAATAGCCGTAGAGCACGGCGATGCCGATGACGGCGGCGACAGCACAGATGATATAATCGCGTTTGCCTACGGTGACGGCGGTATCCTTCGGTATGAGTTTCAGCGAATGGCACACGGGCATGAGTTTGGCAAACAAAAACGTCATGACGAGGACCTCAACGGGGAGCATCGTCAGGTTCTTGATTGCGCCCGACACGAAATACACCATATACGCCTTACCGTAAAGGATATGTTTCCACACGCTGCCGAGGATGACATTGATCAGCACATTGACTGTCAGTCTTGCGCAGAACAGCCGCCACAAAGACAGCCTTGCGTGGTAAAGAAACAGTGCATACACGAGGAATGCGAGCATGGATGATACGGCATATCCGGGGAAATAACCCGACGGATCACCGCCCGAAAGAAGAAAACTCAAAGCGTCAACTAAAAAGCCTGCGGGCAGAGCGAGCAGGGGGCCTCCGATCATACACAGCACAGCGGCTGCGAGGAACGAGAACGAGATCCGGAGAAACGGACCTCCCACCGGGATATAAAACACATCCGCGACGGCGCACACGGCACACAGCAGGGCAACCGTGCACAGCATTCTTGTGGAGATCAGCTCATGCCGTGAGCTTCTCCAGTAATCGGGGGAAAAGGGGGACTTGAAAAGGGTTTGCGCGAGTGGGTTCTGTTTTCTTGTCTGCATAAAAAAACCTCCGTAAAAACAGATCGTTTTACGCAGTTACATCGGGCTCGGCCGTATCCCCTGGCCGATTGGTATGTAACAGCGGGATGCGGGTTCTGTACCGCAGAAACAGTGAAGCTGTTTCTTTCGTCTGTCGGACAACTCCCCGTTCCGGCAGCACTTGACGCACAGTTCCCTACTCTGTATTGAGTAAATACCGCGGTATGTTTTTTCCGCGATGGGTTTAGTATATCATAAAAATCGGGAAAACTCCATAGGTTTTGAGAAATTTCCGGAAAAAATTGTGAAATCGGGAGCGATATGGGGCAGCAATACGCAAAGCACTTTGTTTTCGTCAATTTCACCGTATTTCCCCGCCATCTTCCGATGAATTTTTCCCGACAAATTTCATTTTCCCCCTTTTCAAATCATCGCTTTTATGATATAATATTATGGTATTTATATGGAAACAATCACATGAAAATAAAAAGTATCACAAGGAGATTACGGTTTTGGTCAGAGAAGATTTAAGAAACGTCGCGATCATCGCTCACGTCGACCACGGTAAGACCACCCTCGTCGATGGTCTGCTCAAGCAGGGCGGTATTTTCCGCGACAATCAGGAAACACAGGTCTGCGTCATGGACTCCAATGCTCTGGAGCGTGAACGCGGCATCACCATTCTTGCAAAAAACACGGCAGTTCACTATAAAGACACGAAGATCAACATCATCGACACCCCCGGCCACGCGGATTTCGGCGGTGAAGTCGAGCGTATTCTGAAAATGGTCAACGGTGTCGTCCTTCTGGTCGACGCTGCGGAAGGTCCTATGCCGCAGACCCGTTTTGTCCTGCAGAAAGCCCTCGAAATGAATCACCCGGTCATCATTGTCATCAACAAGATCGACAAGCCTGACGCGCGTCTGGACGAAGTGGGTGACGAAGTTCTGGAGCTCTTCCTTGAACTTGGTGCCTCCGACGAGCAGCTGGATTCCCCGATGATCTGGTGCTCCGGTCGTGCAGGTACTGCTGCCTACAATCCTCACGATGAAGCGACCGACTTAAAGCCCCTCTTTGAGACGATCCTCTCCTACATTCCCGCGCCGGAAGGTGACGAGACGGGTGATCTGCAGATGCTGGTTTCCTCCATCGACTACAACGACTATGTTGGCCGTATTGCCATCGGCCGCATTGAGCGCGGTGTGATCAACGTGGGTCAGGAAATTGCGGTCTGCAACTACCACACCCCCGATAAGTCCAAGCGTGCCCGTGTTCAGGCGCTCTATCAGATCGACGGTCTGCGCCGTGTTCCTGTCGAGACAGCAACGGTCGGCGACATCATCTGTTTCTCCGGCTGTGAAGACATCACCATTGGTGACACGATCTGCAAGACCGATCATGTTGAGCCTCTGGAATTTGTCAAAGTCTCCGAGCCTACGCTGGAAATGACGATCTCCGTCAATGACTCTCCCTTTGCCGGCAAAGAAGGCAAATATGTCACATCCCGTCATCTGCGTGAGCGTCTTTACAAAGAGCTTCTGAAAGACGTCTCTCTGCGTGTCTCCGACGGTGAGAGTGCGAACCAGTTCCAGGTCTGCGGACGCGGTGAAATGCATCTGTCCATTCTGGTTGAGACCATGCGCCGTGAAGGCTACGAAATGGCGCTCTCCACCCCGCACGTCATCATGAAAGAGATCGACGGTGTTCTCTGCGAGCCTGTGGAGCGTGTCTATATTGACGTCCCCGAAGAATTTTCCGGCACGGTCATTGAGAAGATGGGTCAGAGAAAAGGCAATCTGACCGACATGCAGAAGCGCAACGAGCGCATGCACATTGAATACGAGATCCCGACCCGCTGTCTGTTCGGCTACCGTTCCGACTTCATGACCGACACCCGCGGCGAAGGCATCATGAACACGATGTTTGATTCCTACCAGCCCTACTGCGGTGAGATCGTCCGCCGTTTCACCGGCTCCCTGATCGCCAGCGAGACCGGCGAATCCACTTCCTACGGTGTCTTCAACGCTCAGGACCGCGGTATCATGTTCATTTCCAACCAGGTTGACGTCTACGAAGGTATGATCGTCGGCGAATGCCCGAAGGTCGAAGACATTGCAGTCAATGTCTGCAAGAAGAAGCATCTGACCGCCATCCGTTCCACCGGTGCGGACGAAGCTTTGACGCTGGTTCCCGCCAAGATTATGTCCATCGAAGAAGCCATGGAATTCATTGCGGACGACGAACTGATCGAAGTTACCCCGAAGAACATCCGTCTGCGCAAGCGTATTCTTGACAACTCCCTGCGTCTGAAAGCCGCTGCTGCAATCAAGGCACAGAAGAAGTAAGTTTTATCCACCGATATCAGAAATGTCATTGACCCCGAACACGGATCAATGACATTTTTGCAAGATAAGGAGGTTTCCCCATGACGAAAAGCATGCGTGCCGTCTCTGCTGCTGCGGTCTGTGCGCTGTCCATGACCCTGCTCCCCGCCTGTTCTGCCGACAACACGGCGCCGGTTCTGACCTACCGTGACACGGCGGTCACAGAAGCGATGTACACCTACTGGATGTCCAGCTACAAAACCTATTTTCTGAACAGCTATCTGGGCGTCTCCGACACATCGGCTGCCCTTGACACGGAGATCACCGTAAAAGACGGCAGTCTGGACGTCACAAAGAAGATTTCTGATGTTCTGACGGAGCGGATCACCGATATCATTGACAACAACCTCATCAGTCTCTATCTCTTTGATTCCTATGATCTGTCCCTGCCGAAGGACGTTCTGCAGACCATCGACATGATGATCACAAGCGAAATTGAGAATGCCGGCAGCCGGAAAGAGCTCAACGAAGCCCTTGCTCCCCTCGGGCTGAACGTAAACATTCTGAAAGAGCTCTACACGGCCGAAGAAAAGATCTCCTATCTCTATGAATATCTCTACGGCAACACGGAAATGGGAACCAACGGTGCCGAGCCGATCTCCGTGGAGCGGTATCAGCAGTTCTACGAAGAAAATTACGCCTGCGTCAAGCACATCTACATCCGCACCTACGACAAGAACGTGGTGGATGAAAACGGCGAAGCGGTATACAACACCGACGGCTCCATCATGATGGCAGAGCTGACCAAAGAGGAAACCGAAGAGCGCATGGCGCTGATCGACGATCTTATGGCGCGTCTGAATGCCGGAGAAGATTTCGATGCCCTCATGATGGAATACAGCATGGATGCGAACCGGGAACTGTTCCCGGAAGGCTACATCGTCTGTGCCTCCACGGCGATGCCTGCCGAGTTTATCGACGCGGCCCTTGACATGGAGATCGGAGAGCTGCGCCGGGTGGATGCCTCCTACGCCACCCACATCATGCTCCGCACGGAGCTGCCCGAAGGCGGCTGGCGTCTGGACAAGTACCGCGGCATGATGAGCGATTTCACCGAGCATCTGAAAAGCGAGGTCTACGCTGAAAAGATCGCGCCCATGATCAAAGACATTGAGCGGGACAAGTCCCTGGTCGATAAGCTGAACATCTACGATGTCCCAACGACCCTGTACTAAAAAAGAAAACAAAAAAATGAGCCGCTGTGCGGCTCATTTTTTTGTTTGTGATAATCAGCTTTCGATGGCGGAGAATGCTTCCCACAGGGTATCCAGCTTATCCTGTGCCTTGCCTTCGCTCTTTGCGTAGTTGGAAGCGAAGTCGGTCTTCTTGGAGGTCAGAGGCGTGGAGAACGCTTTGCCGAGGGGCATATCATAGCAGTAGTTGCCGTATGCGATGGGGAACACGCAGGAGATATTGCCGCGGATGATATCCAGCATCTGGGCGGAATCATCGTCGCGGGAGTACTTGACCTTCAGCGCGGTCTCATAGTATGCCGGCATGACGTACTTGTAGGTCTCGCGGGAGAGCACTTCGAGCACGGCACTCATGGTATCCAGCTTGCCGCAGGTGATCGGGATAACACCGACGTTTGCGGTATCGTGGGAAGAGGTGATATAGTTCTTCTGGCTTTCATCCATCTTCGGATAAGGCAGGACGCCGATATCTGCGGTCATATCACGGAACAGCTCCAGAGAGGAAACACGCTGATAACCGCCGAACAGGACACGGCCGGAAGTGAAGGCTGCGGTATTGACGGGAACATCGCCGAAGTTGCATGCGCAGTCAGCATAGAAGATCTTGTTCAGACGTTCCAGAAGCTCCACGGAACGCTCATTGTTCATGGCGAAGGAGGGGGCACCGTCGGACGCATAGGAGAGGAACGTGATATCGGAGGAAATGACCCACGGGATCATGGAACCCCAGGTTCCGATATAACCGAAGCCGAACTGGTCCTCCTTATCGGACTGACCGTTACCGTTTAAGTCGTTGTAAGCATCCTGGGCGTAGGACATGAAGACGTCCTGGGTCCATGTACCGGCGCGGACATGATCGTAAAGCTCGGAGGGAGACTCAAAGAGGTCGGAGAACATATCCTTGTTGAAGTACAGCGCATGGGCAGAACGGAGGATATCCATATAAAAGTCGCCTGCCATGATGTAGTTGCGGTTTTCCGTATGGAAGGAAAGGTCATCCATGTAATCGGTGTACCACCAGGGCTGGGAGAAATCAAAGTACTTGCCTTCGCGGACGTTTAAGAAGTAGCCTTCCACGGACATGGAAGCCAGCGGGAACAGGTCATGAATGATCAGATCATAAGCATCGTCGCCGGCGGAAATGACACGCTTTAGGGGCGTGGAAACGGCGTTATAGTCGTTGGTATTCTCGGAGAACTCAAACTTGACGTTCAGAAGATCCTCAACATAGGTGTTGCGCTTGTAGACCGCGTCGCGGACGATATCACCGGTTTCGCCTTCCTCGTGGCGGATGGTGTAAATGGAGGAACCCCAGCCGTCGTAGTCATTGGCAGAGACGTGCATGCGGATCGTTTCTCCCCCGAAATCAAAATCAGCAAAAGGATCGATTTCCTGTGTGACAGCTTCATTTTCGCCACCCGCGCTCGGATTAACGGCATTGGTGCCGCCAGAGGGCTTTTCTGTGGTGTCACCGCAGGCTACTGCGGCAGAGGATGCGAGCAGAACGGCCAGCAGGCCGGCAAGGGCGGATACGTTGTGTTTCATGGGGGACATCCTTTCTTTATGAGAAATAATATACAAAAACAGATGCCGGATTCCGTACGATTTATTCAAAACACTGTTAAATGTTTTGGAAACAAATTGATACTATGAATAGTATACCATGATATGCATAAACAATGATGAACAAAGTGTAAATTATAGTGCATATATGGAAAAATCGGGACAAATCTTGACAGAAATGGCGGAATGCGATATGATTATACTATCACCCCTATGAAAAAGGAGAACACGACCATGCTGCGCAAGCCGTCCTATCAGAATTTTCTGTCCGTTTTTGCACACCGTCCCGCCACCCCGCCGACCCTTTTTGAGCCCTTTATCTGCGACCCCCTCACCGAGCAGCTGATCTGGCGCCGCGGGGAACAGCTCTGGGATACGCCGGAGCATTACGCCGATACCATGGTCTCCCTGCGGGAGCGCACCCAGGCGGATATCGTCATCCTCGATGCCCGCCGCTTCTGCGTCAGCACGCTGGACAGGATGCTTGCCGCGGCGGAAGAATTGATGCCGGAGGGCGTGCGCGCCGTAGTGCTGTGCGGAAAACAGGAGGCTGTACGGATCGCGGAAAGCTCCCCCGCTGTCTGTGCGGTGGGCGGCTATGATGGCTGCCGTCCGCGGAATCTCCCCTTCATCCGCATGGACAGATGTGCGGAAGATGCGTATTCCGAGGGCGCGGCAGGCTGCTTCATTTCATCGGATGCGGAGACGCTTCTGCCCGCATGGCAGGGAAAAATCGCGCTGCTGGGCGGCCTTGGCGACCGCATGATCGAGGAATCCTCCCCCGTCGCCATCCACAAGCGGATTGCAGAGCTGTCTTCTGCACCCGGCTACGCTGTCGGTACCGGCGGCAGCATCTCCCCGGCGGGATATCTCTCCTTGATCTCCCTGCTGGGCGGCGTGATCCGGCTGGGAACCTGATGTGGTTATTGATGGTATAATAAGAAAGGACGGAGTAAAACGATGACCCCGATGATACTCGCCGCTGCAGGCGGCAGCGCCAGCGGCAAGACGACGCTGCTTTATCGTCTGAAAAAGGAGCTCGGCGAAAAAATCACCGTCATCTCCCATGACAGTTATTATCGTGCCCATGATGATCTGTCCACGGATGAGCGTGCGCAGCTCAACTATGACTGCCCCGAGGCCTATGAAACGGAACTGCTCATCGCCCATCTGAAAGCCCTGAAAAACGGGGAAGCCGTGGATATTCCGACTTATGATTTCGCCCGCCATACCCGTTCATCGGAGACCGTACATATCGAACCCACCTCCATCATTGCCGTGGACGGCATCCTGATTTTGGAAAATGCCGAACTGCGGGAGCTTTTTGACCTCCGCGTTTTCGTCGATGCGCCGGAGGAACTCCGCCTGGCAAGACGCATCGCAAGAGACTGTAAAGAGCGCGGACGCAGTCTGCAGTCGGTGACGGAGCAGTTCCGGAAAACCGTTGCACCCATGCATGCGCGCTATGTGGAGCCGACCAAAGTCTATGCCGATATCATCCTCCACGCGGAGGATTCAGAACGGGATTCTGCAGCTTACGAAGCACTGAAAAAGAAAATGATCACCTGCATAACATAATTGTTCATCAATCGTTGATATCCATGTGATATTTTCGGGGTACAATATAGAAACGAAACCCAGATGAATACAGAAAAAGGAATCACTGTCACTATGAACTTATCCGCTGTCAATAAATCCGTAACCCTCATCGGCCGCCTTTTTGACCCGCACAAGGCAACGGAGGCCTATCTGCCGATCACAAAAAAGCCGGCGTATGTCCCGGACAGCCTGGAAAAGCTGCCCCGCGTCAGCCCGGAATCGGAGGGCGTTTCCTCCGGTGCTCTTGAAAAACTGCTCACGGAGCTTGAAAACGATCCTACTCTCAATATGCACTCCGTCGTCATTGCACGGCACGGAAAAATCCTCTGCGAGGCGGGCTTCGGCAATGAGACCCCGCAGATCTGGAAATATACTTTCTCCGCCAGCAAAAGCGTGGTGTCCCTCGCTGTCGGCATCATGATCGGGAAAGGTCTTATGACCCTTGAAGAGCGTCCTGCCGACGTTTTCCCTGACAAGGTGGGGCCGGTCGCACGTCTGCGCATCGCACCCATCACCGTGCGGGATCTGCTCACCATGCGCTCCGGCATCGTCTTCAATGAGACGGAGTCCATGACTGAGGAAGACTGGGTCCGCGCCTGTCTCAATTCCGCCGTAAGCGGCGAGATCGGCAAGACCTTTAATTATAATTCTCTGAATACCTATCTCCTGTCTGCCATGATCTGCAAAAAGACCGGGAAAACCCTGTCTGCGTTCCTTGACGAGAATCTGTTCGGCCCCATGGGCATCACGAACTATTTCTGGGAGTGCTGTCCCAAGGGCATCGAAAAAGGCGGATGGGGACTTTATATCCTGCCGGAAGATATGATCAAGCTGGCGACGCTGATCGTAAACGATGGCGTGTGGGAAGGAAAACAGCTTGTTCCCGCCTCCTATCTGCATGAGGCTGCCAAGGCCCAGGCCATTCCTCAGGCTTCCTGCGGAGATTACGATTATGGCTATCAGATGTGGGTCGGCAGACGGTGTAAGAGCTTTCTGTTTAACGGCCTGTTCGGTCAGAACGCCTTCGGCTTCTTTGATACCGGCATCACTGTCATGACCAACGCCGGCAATGATGAGTTGTTCCAGCAGAGCAGCGTCTATGCCATCCTTGACCGCTATTTTGCACCGGGCGGAGAGGCTTTCTGCGAAAAAGCAGAACCGGATCCCAAAGAGGAATACGAACTGACCTGTACCCTCTGCAGGCTGCAGCACCTCACGCCCCCCGCCGCACCGGAACCCGAACCGGAATCAGAACCCACTCCGACGCCGGAACCCGTTTCGAAACCCGCGCCAGAACCGAAAAAAAGCTTCCTTGCCCGCGTCTTTGCGTTCCTCAAAAACGGACCCGAACAGGAGCAGACGGAACCCGTTCCGACAGAAAATGTTTCCACAGAATCTGAACCGGAGCTCCCCGTGGTTCCGGAACCCCGCCGTCTGCCGGAGGAAGCACATCTGCTCACGGGTAAGATCTTCATTCAGGCGGACAGCGAACCCGCCGCTTCCATCGGATTGCTCCCGGTGGTGCTGCAGGTCATCCATCATAATTATACCAAGGGCTTTACCTCTCTGTCCTTTGACCGCCGTACCGATGGGGATGGGAATGAGACCCTTGTGATGGCTTATCATGAGGAAGACGGTGTATATGAATTTCCCATCGGGGTCAGAACATATCCCGCGCCCCAGACCCGTCTCTATTTCCACGGTGAGCCCTTCCTTGTGGCCGCGGACGGACGCTTTGCAAAGGATGAGGACGGAAACGACGTCTTCTGTGTCCGCTGTGATTTTCTCGAAACGCCCTGCTCCCGTATAATGAAGCTGTTCTTCCACCGGGACGGTTCCATCGTCTTCCGGGAGGAAGAACTGCCCGGCGCGCATCTTGCCGTGCGGGCGGTACTCAATATCAAGGAGGAAGCCTCCGCCCAGCCGCTGCTCGGTATGGCGATGGATAAGATCGACAATGATTATCTTGCCTACCGCATCAGACGGACGCTGGCTCCGGAGCTGATTTTGAAAGCGGAGGAAACGAACTCATGAGACGCATCGGAATTATTTTTGCTGCTGTATTTCTCACAGTCGTTTTTCTGACCGCCTGTGGGAGCAGTCCGTCAGAGGATGCGGCAAAAGCCCTCCTTAACGCCTGCAAGTCCTGCGACAGCGCCGTATACGGCATGGTGATGGGTTCCGACGGCTCCCAGGCTGTGACGCTGACGGATTCGGAGCTTTATATTCTCTCCCGCATGGAGTATAAGATCATCTCCGAGCGGGAATATGACGCGGATCACCGCATCGTGACCGCCGATCTCACGGTCATTGACCTCATGGACCTGCTCAATGAAGCTTTCGTCTATTCCATGGCAGCGGATGAGAACGACGTGACCTTCGACCCGGAATGCTATATGCTGTCAAAGCTCAATTCCGGCGAAGCGAAGAAATCCGCCTTCCGCGCCGAGATTCCCATGAAGCTGGAAGCGGGAACATGGGTGCTCAATACCGCCGCCGATCTCGATTCCCTCCGCGACGCTGTCTCCGGCGGAGCATACAGCTGGTGGCAGCTGTATGAGGAAATTATTCTCGAAAAGAAATAAAAATTCCGGAAAACAGCCATATCAACCAACAGTTCCTTCCCATTTCGCCTTTTTTGCGGTATGATGGTGACAAAAAAGGAGGAAAAAGTTTGAAAACAGATTTTCAGACAGGAGATTTTAAAAGGAATGGTTATCAATATGGATTTAATAAAAATCGGAAAATTTATAGCGGAATGCAGAAAAGAAAAAGGTCTGACCCAGACTGACCTTGCGGAAAAATTCGGAATTTCCAACCGGGCTGTTTCCAAGTGGGAAACCGGAAAAAGTCTGCCTGATGCATCCATTATGATCGACCTGTGCAATCTTCTCGGCATTACGGTCAACGAACTGTTGAGCGGAGAGAGGATCTGTATGGAAGATTATAAAGAAAAAGCAGCAGAAAAGCTTGCGTCTATGCAGATACAGCCATCCCGTACGCAGAAAATCGCATTTTTTATGTATTGGCTGTTTCTGTTCATCACATTTGCCGGAATTACCTTTGTCCTTATCAATCAAGGTCAGGTAAGCGCCGGTTATGCGGTGATCCCGATGCTGGCTGCGACGGTTTCGATTACTGTGTTCAGAATGAAAAGCAAATAAAACAAGCGGCAGCCGCGTTTTGCGGCTGCCGCTTTGGTATTCATGCTGTTGGGAATCAGTGCTTTGCAATGCCCTCGTAAATATGCCGGATATTGAGGTCTTCGGGCATATCAAGACCGTGGGAGCCGCAGCCGCCGTCGATTTCGTGACAGCCGTGGTCCATGGCAAAACCGATCAGCGTATCATGCGCACCCCAGTTGTTCCGGATCATTTCCCGGAATGCCGCATAAGCGCAGGCATTCTGCCGCAGGGCGGCGAGGGAGATCGGTGCTTCGGGGCCGTTTTTGTGCATGGTCGCATCATAGTTGCCGTTGTAGACCGCGATGAAATCATATTCGTCCTTCATGATGAGCTCGGCGGCCTTTGCATTGACCTCGGAGAAGGTTTCAAAGTGGAAGTAGGTCATATCCCGCTCCAAGAAGATTTTGCCCATGCTGCATTCCGTATCCGCAACGATGGCGCAGCGCTTGCCAGCGCGGAGCAGTGCGTCAAAGATCGTGTCGATGCGGATGACGGGCTTGGCATATCTCCGGATGCCGTGGACTTCCGGCTGGGCGCCGGTATACATGGTACCGAAGCAGACCGGGGTGACCGAGGGCATGACCGTCCGCATGGGGACATTCACGGAGGTCTCCGTGGGGACTTCCGCCATGAACTGGGGATATTTGTCCGCAATCCATGCCGCGACCGCATCGGGATTATACATAAAGATTCGGTCAGCGTGTCTGCCGGAGAAAACTTTTTCGGCGTATTCCGTCAGGGTCTTGTTGGGAGCGGCAGCCTGTGCCGGCGCCGGAATGCCCATGACCGCACAGAGCGCGGCGCAGAGGGTGTCAAGGGAATCTTCAAAATACGTTTCTTCCATGATCGCTGCTCCTTTCGGATATCTGAATTAAGAATGATAGGGGATGGCCGGGGTAAAGAGGTGACCGCCGAACAGATCGGTGAGGCGATAGCAGACGCGGCAGTCAACGTCGGTGAGATAAGCGTTTGTCAGCTCCAGC
>JAKSPR010000390.1 GCA_024404655.1 Clostridia bacterium
CTGTCGTAGGCGGGCTTTTTTGCCTTTTCGTTCTTTGCCATTATGCGCGCACCTCCTTCTGCTTGGAATCAAACTGGGATTCATAGATCTCACGGTAAACGGGGCAGGAATCCAGAAGTTCCTCATGGGTACCCTTACCGACCACCTCACCGTCATCCAGTACGATGATGAGATCGGCATGGCGGATGGAGGATGCACGCTGGGAAACGATGAAGACAGTGGGAGTGCCCGGCAGCTCCCGCAGGCTCTTGCGCAGAGCGGCGTCAGTTGCATAGTCAAGTGCCGATGCGCTGTCGTCGAGGATCAGAATTTCCGGCTTGCGGACAAGGGCGCGGGCGATGGTGAGACGCTGTCTCTGACCGCCGGAGAAGTTGCGTCCGCTCTGGGCGACAGGCTCGTAAAGACCCTTTTCTTTTGCCTTGATGACGTCGGACGCCTGGGCCAGGCGTACTGCCTCATTCAGTTCTTCGTCGGTTGCGTCCGCTTTGCCCCAGCGGAGGTTATCGGCGATGGTGCCCTTGAAAAGAACAGCCTTCTGGGGAACAATACCGATCTTATCGCGGAGGTCTTCCATCTTATAATCCCTGATCGGGATGCCGTCGATGAGGATCTCGCCCTCGGTGGCATCGTAGAAACGGGGAATCAGATTGACTAAAGTGGATTTACCGGAACCGGTACCGCCGATGACGCCGATGGTCTGGCCGCGCTTTGCGGTAAAGGAGACACCGGAAACGGAGGGTGCTCCGGCGTT
Source organism: Clostridia bacterium (assembly GCA_024404655.1). Classification (GTDB taxonomy): domain Bacteria; phylum Bacillota; class Clostridia; order Oscillospirales; family CAG-272; genus RGIG3925. The sequence continues at coordinate 752 of JAKSPR010000390.1, forward strand.
CTTATACGTCAGGGCGACATTGCGGAACTCAACCGCATTATCGCTTTCAACCTTTGCGGGAGAGGTCGCCGGGAAGGTCATGGACGGGGTCATTTCAAAGACCTGCTGTACTCTTGCGCCGCTGGCAAAGGAGCGGGTGATGGTGATGAGCAGGTTCGCCAGCTTGATGAGTTCCACAAGAATCTGGGACATGTAGTTATAGAGTGCGACCACATCGCCCTGTGTCAGAGTACCCTCATCCACGCGGTGTGCGCTGATCTGTAAAAGCATGATGACGGCAAGGTTGATGATGACATAAGTCAGCGGATTTGTGAGGGCAGAAATGCGTCCGACAAACTTCTGCATGGTGGTCAGCGTGTCGTTTGCATCTTCAAAGCAGGCAATCTCGTCCTGTTCCTTGCGGAAAGCACGGATGACGCGGGCACCGTGGAGGTTTTCTCTTGTCACGGAGAGCACACGGTCCAGCTGCTTCTGTACCTTTTTATATAGGGGAATCGTGATGAGCATAATACCGAAGACCACGACGGAGAGGACTGGAATCGCCGCCGCAAAGGTCAGCGCAGACTTGCCGTCAATGGTAAACGCCATGATCATCGCACCGAAGACGATGAACGGGGAGCGTAAAAACAGGCGCAGAACCAGATTGACGCCGTTCTGAATGGTATTGCTATCTCCCGTCAGCCGGGTGATCACGGCAGACGTACCAAGCGTATCCACTTCGGTATAAGAGAGGGACTGCAGGTGTCCGAACAGTTTTGATTTCAGTTTTGCCGCAAAGCCGGTTGCCGCCTTCGCTGCAAAATACTGGGCGGAAATAGCGCAGACCAGACCGACAAGGCCCAGAAGCACCAGAACCAGAGCCATACGGACCACATAGGGTTTATCCCCGGAGGAAATACCGTTGTCGATGATCGCCTTGACGATCAGCGGAACGATCAGTTCAAACGATGCTTCCAGCAGCTTGAACAGGGTCCCGACAAAACATTCTTTGGGGTAGGCGAGCATGAAGCGCAGAAGTTTGATCAAAAGATGACCTCCTTTGCAAAAGTACGATACTTATATTATACCATAAAATCACCCGCTATGGCAAGAGAAAACAGGAAAATCGCGGCAAAAAACAAAGTCCCGGCTGCCGTTTATGACAGCCGGGAACAAAATGACGTTTTTATGCTCTTGTGATCGTTGTTGCAAAGGCAGCGTCCTTGACGGCGTCGGCTTTCAGCGTGATGCGCCAGAATTTGTCGCGCTTCCATTCCCTTGCCAGCTTTCCGCCCTTATCAGGCTCAACATAGTCGATAACGGCCTGCAGCGCGGGGGCAAAGGTCATCACATGGCCCGTTGCAAAGCGGACGGTATTGCCCTCGACTGTCGGTTCATCCACGGTCAGATAGCGGAAGCATGCCTCTTTTTCTGCATCCAGCGATACGGTATCGGTGAGGCGCACAGTATGACCGTCAAGAATACCGCGGCGGACATAGGAAACGATTCCTGCTTCTGTGGGATAGGCGTTTTTCAATTCCAGCGCAAGTTCTCCCGTTGCTTCGTCATAGGAAACAGTGTCTGCGTGATAATTTCCGCCGGGTTTCTGTTCCACGCCGCCGAACTCTGCGATATTGTGGTAGCGTCCGCGCATAGCCCAGAGGGTATAGCGGCGGTCGGAGAAGGTATCACGGCAATAGGTCTCCACACCTGCATCCATGATGACGGGTTCTCCATGGTCGAAGAGAATGATCTGACCGACGTCGTTGTGGTTATGGCTTTCGCCGTTGGTACCGCCCTTCAGGGCAAACAGCATTTCGTTCTCCGGGTCACGGGAAACGGCGACCTGCAGGACATGGAAGAAGGTGTGCTCCGCCGGAACAAACGTATCTGCCTTCGGTATGGGTTCCACAAAATCGGCGAGAATGCGGTAAACGG
>JAKSPR010000391.1 GCA_024404655.1 Clostridia bacterium
CCTGTACCGTTTCCCTCCCATCGTTCCGGTTCCCTCTCCGAACCCGTCCGGGAACGGTTTATGAGCCGTTCTGCAGACGGTAAAGTGCCATTGCGGTTTCTGACTGTACAAGGGTCACGTTGGGATTAGAATCCAGCCGTTCCCGGAGTGCGGCAAGGGTCACCGACAACTGCATAAGGGAATAGGTGCTGCATCTGGCGGAAAGTTCCTCCGGCTGCTCGGTATGGGGATAGAACAAAAGCGTCCCCTCACAGCCTTTTGCGCACATGGTAAGGTCTCTCACCGCTGCGGACAATGCGTCAAGCAGGCCCCTCAGCCGCTCTCTGGTATCACCCCAGACACCCAAAAGCAGGAACAGTTCCGTTCTTGTGGACCGTACCGATTCACCAAGCAGTGCATTTCCGGTACCGTCTCCCCCTGCAAAGACACAGGCAAGACACGCCTCCGCACCGCTGTGCGCGTCATAGGCGGGATCCTGGGAAAGCTGTTTTGCGTTGGCTCCCAGATAGTACAGCGCCCGTCCGTATGCACCTCCAGCCAGCCGGACAAACAGCGCCGGCTTGTCGGGGGCGCGCGTATGCAGGGTGGGTGCCTGTTGCTCGTGTGTGATGAGCGGACTGTGCGGTCTGTCATCGGTAAAGCGCTCCATGGTCAGCATCTGCACGCGGGAGCGGACCGTCGGCAGGAGCGCTGCACGGTTTTCGCAAAGCAGAAAGAACATCACCGCTTCCGGCGGCTCTTCCAGAATTTTCAGAAGTGCGTTCTGGGCCTGTGCCGTCATACGGTCTGCGTGGCCGATGATGTAGATCTTGCGCTCCAGATCATTCGGCCGGATATATGCGTCATTTTTCAGCGTGCGGATCTCCGCAACACCGATGGATTTTGTTTTGGCACCGGATTTCTTTGCGTCATCCGCGCTCCCCTCATCTTCGAGGCCGAGCACCGTGACGTCCGGCGACTGAACAGGACGGGCGAAGATTTTTCTGCAGAAGATGCAGTGACCGCAGGGCACGCGGTTTTCGTCCTCACAGCAGAGTGCCGCCGCAAGGTTCACCGCCAGCGTCCGCTTTCCGCTTCCAGCCGGACCTTCCATCAGGTAAGCATGTGCGGCAGTTCCTGTCCTGACGCGCTTTTTCAGCGTATCAAGCAGCGCTTCATTGCCGAAGATTCTGCCGAAATCCACTTCCATGAAAAGTCCTCCCTTCGTCCGATGGGAATGTATATACATTCAGCATATTATATCACACTTCATGCCGTTTTGTCAAATAAATCTTTTGAAATGTATGTTTTTTTCGCAAACGGCAGATACTTTCCATACGAAATGCGAAAAGATGGATCAAACGGGAGGGAAACTGCCAGGAAAACCGGGAGAAAACGTTCTATGAGAACCGGGATTTTCCTTTTTGCCTTTCTTGTTCTGTTTCTCGGTGCCCAGTTCCGGGCGGAGGTTCTTGCCCGCCGGGCATCGGAGATGGTCCCGGAGTATGCCCTGCGGGTACTCCTGCGCATGACGGAGGAAGCCGGACGGGCGGCGGACCTCTCGGAAACAGCGGTCACGGAGGACGACCGGCAGCAGCTGCTCTGCTCCGCCGCCGTGCTGGATGCTTTGGCCGGACTGCTCCCGCCGGATACGCCCCTTGCCGCGGGGGGAGCAGTCACGGCAGATATCTTCCGTGCGGCGGGAAACGGGGACGGGGATGACTGGCACACCGCCTGTACCCGCGCCTGTGCCGATGAGCTTGCGGTGCTGTCCGCTCTTCTGCTTGAGGGCGGGGACGAAGCGCTGATCGGTGATTCCCTGTCTGCGCTTTCCGCCCTCGGCACGGATTTTGCGGCTGATCCCGTCCGTCTTCTGCGTCATGCGGAAGAACCCGTCTATACGTTTGCCATGGAGTCCACGGTCTCCGGTCATGAGGCCTTTTCCCGTCTGAATGCGCTGATCGGCCGCACCTCGGCGCTGTTTTCCCAGACCCCGGAGGAACCGGCGGATCCGGAAGCTCCCGCAGCGATTTATGTATTCGCCTGCAGGATCGGCTATGGAGAGGTCTCTGTCCGCGGCGGAGATCTTCTCCGTCTGGTCCTGCTGCCGCGGATGCAGGAAGCCGATGCCGTGATCGCAAACCGCGTTTGTGACGACGATGAGCTCCGCCGTTCCGCAGAAGTGTTTCTGGAGCGGAACGGACTGTCCCCCGGGCACTTTGACAGCCCCTGTACTGAGGACCGTCACGGGGTCCGTTTCTTTTCCTACCCGATGAAATCCTCAGACGGTACTGTCCTGATCGGTGTCCGGCTGTCAGACGCAAAAATCCTCCGCTTTGACGCGGAGGACTTTTACAAACGATAAAACTGTTTCCGATGAGAAAGCAAAACCTCCGGTCTGTGCCGGAGGTTTTGGGAAAAATTCCAGATTAGTCGCTGATATAGGGGAGAAGTGCGACGATGCGTGCGCGCTTGATCGCATCGGTCAGCTGACGCTGATGTGCAGCGCAGGTACCGGTGATTCTGCGGGGCAGAATCTTTGCACGTTCGGAAATGCACTTTCTCAGTCTGCCAACGTCCTTATAGTCGACCTTTTCGATCTTCTCTGCGCAGAACTGGCAAACCTTTCTTCTCTTGCCGCGGTTGCCGCCGCGGAAGGGCTTTGCTGCGGGAGCTGCT
>JAKSPR010000392.1 GCA_024404655.1 Clostridia bacterium
GATCCGCTGCCCGATGAGATCCTGCAGAAATACAGTCTCTGCGGCTATCGCTTTGCCGTGGAGAACATCCACAACCCGCCGGATGAGGCCTCCATGGATGCTGCCCGGAAACGGCTGATCTTTGAAGAGCTGATGCTCTTTTCCCTCGGTCTCCGTTTAAGACGGCAGGCGCAGCTTGCCCGTCCGGCGCTTCCCATGCAGGCACCCGATATGACGCCCTTCTACGCCGCGCAGCCCTACGAGCTGACGGGGGCGCAGAAGCGGGCCGTCGGGGATTATCTTTCCGATATGACATCCGGCAGAGCACCCATGAACCGTCTGCTCTCCGGTGACGTGGGCAGCGGCAAAACCGTCTGTGCGGCGGCGGCTTTATATATCGCGGTGCAGAACGGCTATCAGGCGGCGCTGATGGCGCCGACGGAAATTCTGGCGCGGCAGCATTTTGCCGATCTTGAACCCATGTTTGCGGGATTCGGCGTTTCCTGCCGTCTGCTGGTGGGCTCTACTCCTGCCGCCGAGAAGCGGAAGATCAAAGCAGCGCTGTCTTCGGGCGAGCTTTCCATCGTCATCGGCACCCATGCACTACTGGAGGACAATGTGGTATTTGCCCACTGCGGGCTTGTCATCACCGACGAGCAGCACCGGTTCGGTGTGGGTCAGCGTGCGGCGCTGGCAAAGAAAGCGGAGCATGTGAACACCCTCATCATGTCGGCTACCCCGATCCCCAGAACGCTTGCGCTGATGATGTTCGGCGACCTTGATATGTCCGTGCTTGACGAAATGCCGCCGGGACGGCAGAAGGTCTCCACCTTTGCGGTGGACGAGACCTACCGGGCGCGGCTGAACGGCTTCATCCGCAAACAGGTGGAAGAAGGTCATCAGGTCTACATCGTCTGCCCGGCGGTGGATGAAAACGACGAAGACGACGAGGCAGTCTATGAAGAGGAAGGGGACAAGCCCACGATGAAAGCGGCTGTCGCCTTTGCAAACGAACTGAAAAATACGGTTTTCCCCGATCTTTCCGTGGACTTTCTTCACGGCAAGATGAAAGCGGCGGAAAAAGACGCCGTCATGGCGCGGTTCGTGGGGCGGGAGACCATGATTCTTGTCTCAACAACGGTCATTGAAGTCGGTGTGAACGTCCCCAATGCGACGCTGATGGTCGTTGAGAACGCGGAGCATTTCGGTCTTTCCCAGCTTCATCAGCTGCGGGGCCGTGTGGGCCGGGGAAAGGACAAGGCGTGGTGCATTCTCGTCTCCGACGCGAAAACGAAAAGCGCGGAAGAACGGCTCTCCGTCATGTGCAAGACGAACAACGGCTATGAGATCGCCCAGAAGGATCTGGAACTCCGCGGCCCCGGCGACTTCTTTGCGGGGAACGATCTCTCCGGCGGCGGACTTGACTGCCGTCAGTCTGGAGGACTGCGGTTTGAAATCGCCTCCTTCTGCGATGATATGGCCATGGTGGAGGATGCTTTTGCGGCTGCCGGGATGATCGCCGCAGACGATCCGGGACTTCTTAAGCCCGAACATCTTCTCCTCCGTCAGGCGGTAGACCGTGCCTTCGGCACCGTAATTCTATGACTATGCCGAATTGTTTACATTTCTACCTTGATTAAATATAAAAAAAAAGGTACAACAATGCAATAAAACGCAATGTTATCCGGAAACTGTTTCCGGTATTCCAAAGAAAGGAACCATCATCTGCTATGAAATTTACAAAGAAATGCAGTCTTCTGCTCGCGCTGATTCTTGTGCTGTCTTGTCTTCTTGCCTCCTGCGGCACCACCGAGGACGGTGTTCCCGTGCCGAACGGCATGCAGGCCATCGCATCCGAGACGGGAGACTATTACCTCATGGTGCCCTCAAACTGGATCACCGATACCGTCCGCGGCATGACCAGTGCTTTTGTCGAAGATCAGGCCCATTCCTCCGTCACGGTCTGCGCAAATGAGCTGACCCGCGAAATCCCCACCATTGAGGAATACTGGAACTCCTTCTCCGAGCAGTTCAAAGCATCCTTTGCGGATTTTGCCATGCTGGACGAGCTTCCCACCGACGTCACTGTCGCAAAGGAAAACGACGGTACCATCGACGCAAAGAAGTACCGCTATACCGCAACGGTGGGCGAGGTCAAATATCAGTGGATGCAGGTGCTCTTTATCCGCAATGCGACCCTTTATATCCTCACCTACACCTCCACCGCAGAATCCTATGAATCCAACCTTGACGATGTGAATAAGATCATCGCCAACTTCACCTTCCGCTGAATCTGACCGCAGAGGATAAGTCCGACCATGAACCCCATCATTTATTTTGACAACAGCGCAACGACTGCTCTTTCCGACGCCGCCAGAAGTGCGATGCACAATGTTATTGACAACATTTACGGAAATCCGTCCTCCAAACATTCCGTCGGTGTGGAAGCACACGGCATCTTAAAAAATGCCCGCTCCGCCGCACTCACGGCGCTCGGTGTGAGAGACGCCCATGAAGAAGACCTGATTTTCACGGCCTCCGGCACGGAAGCGGACAATCTGGCCGTCATCGGTACGGCTCATGCCAAAAAAGCGCTGCGCGGCGGCAAGCTGATCACCTCCGACAGCGAGCATCCCGCCATTCTGCAGCCCTTCGCTTCCCTTGCAAA
>JAKSPR010000393.1 GCA_024404655.1 Clostridia bacterium
CGTCGGAAGTCTCCGCGGGGTCCGTTTTTCCCGTGCCGCAGGAAACCGCGGAAAACAGGATGGATGTAAGCAGGACGATTGCTAAAAACATAGAAAAAACCGTATTTTTTATGGACACTTTCTTTTTCATAGTTGACCTTTCTGCTCTCAGGCGATATACTATAAATACCCATTTACGGAGCATTTTATGGGAGTTTTTCAAACTGCAGTTGCATATCGTGCAACGGGTTGGACAATTTTTCCGGGAGTATTCATTAACCGGTTCCATTATAGCAGGTGACAGGACTTGGGTCAAGTGCTATTTTGTAAATATTCAGGAAATTGTCCAGTGCAAAAATGTCCATGTCGGTTTCCGTTATGTCTATCTTTGTTTATAAGATGTAAAGACCATGTAAACAAAGATGAAATTTCACAGTTAATCCTTGACAAGCGTATTATAGTTTGCTATAATCCCAATGTACTATTCACTCCGAAATAACAATTCAGAAAGAAGAACTACTGTATGAAGACGAGCCCGAAAACGATTCCGGACGATTCCATGATTTCCATCGGCACCATCCTCGGCAGCATAAACCGCGAACTTGACGTAAAAACCAATGAATTCAGCACGGTTCTTTCCGTTTCCTCCGGAGCACGCCGTGTGCTTGCATGCCTTGCCTCCGGCGATAACCTCACCCAGCTTGCCCTTGTCCGTGCGACAAAGCTGAAAGCACCGACCATCAGCCTGATTGTACAGAAGATGGAACGTGACGGCCTGATCAACCGCTTCACCGATGATATCGACATGCGTCTCACCCGTGTATCCATGACCGAAAAGGGTGCTGAACTCCAGAAAAAGCTGGCTGCATTCAATGATGATATGGATTCCGCGATTCTGAACGGATTTTCCGACGAGGAAAAGAAGACGCTTTCCGCACTCTTGACCCGCGTATACGCAAACATCGAGACCGGCCGGGACTGATATCCTCTGTGATCGGAATGTATTTTGCAATAAAAAGATCTCCTCATCCGGAGGTCTTTTTTTCTAAAACTCTTTCATTTTCCGGAAAACTGTGGTATAATAAATAAAATTATAGTCAAAAGGACAGGACCAGAATGAAACAGTACAGATATCTTCCGATGATCAAGAGTCCGGAAGATCTGAAAGCCCTGACAGACAGCGAGGTTCATGAACTGTCCCGGGAAATCCGCAGTTTTCTTGTGGATCAGGTCACAAAAACCGGAGGGCATCTCGCCTCCAACCTCGGAATCGTCGAGCTGACGATCGCCATGCACAGGGTTTTCCATTCCCCGGATGACCATTTTGTCTTTGATGTCGGCCACCAGGCCTATGTTCATAAAATGCTGACAGGACGTCTCGGTGATTTTGCCGCGCTCCGGCAGAACGGCGGGCTTTCCGGCTTTACCAAGCGTTCCGAAAGCGTACACGACCCCTTCGGTGCAGGACATTCCTCCACTTCCCTCTCTGCCGCCATCGGTCTTGCGACAGCGGAAAAGATGAAGGGAACGGACAACTACACGGTTTGCGTCATCGGCGACGGGGCCTACACAGGCGGCATGATCCATGAAGCCCTGAACAATGTAAAAAAGGACCTGCGGCTGATCATCATCTTAAATGAAAACGAAATGTCCATCTCGCCCAATACCGGACGCTACGCGAAAAATCTTTCCCGCCTGCGTTCCACTTCGGGCTATTACGATGTCAAAAATAACACCAGGAATTTTCTGAATTCCATTCCTGTCATCGGTACACCGCTGACCGATGCCATGCGCGATATCAAACAGTCCGTCAAGGATCTGGTCTATCACTCCAATCTTTTTGAAGATCTGGGGCTTTACTACCTCGGTCCTGCTGACGGCAATGATCCCGAAACCGCGGAAACGCTGCTGCGCGTGGCAAAAGAAGCCAACCAGAGCGTTCTGATCCACTTCAAGACCGTTAAAGGCAAGGGCTGGCGACCCGCAGAGGAAGCACCTGACGTCTTCCATGCGATTCCACCCATGAAATACCGGAGCAAAGAAACGGCAAACGCGCCCAAAGCGCCGACCTATTCCTCGGTCTTCGGTGAGACGCTTCTTGAACTGATGAAAGAACGCAAAGATATCCGCGCCATCACCGCTGCCATGGCAGACGGAACCGGACTGCGCAGCGTTGCCCAGGCTTTCCCCGGACGGTTCTCCGACGTGGGGATTGCGGAAGCACACATGATCACCTATGCTGCCGGACTGTCTGCGGGCGGAATCTATCCCGTTGCTGCGGTGTATTCCTCCTTTTTACAGCGGGCCTACGACAATCTCATCCATGATACGGCGCTGCAGAAGCTTCCCATGACGGTCGCCATTGACCGGGCGGGATTCTGCGATGACGACGGTCCCACTCATCACGGACTGTTTGACGTTGCCATGTTCTCTTCTCTCCCGGAAGCGGAAATCTATACCCCCTGTGCGTTTTCCTCTCTCCGCGCTGCGCTGCGGGAAGCCGTTTCAAACGGTGCTCTGAATGCGGTGCGGTATCCGAAGGGATCTGAAATTCCAGCCTTAACAGAGCATTTCCGGATCGGCGAAAATGATCCCGTAACGCCCGTCAGAATGGATTTTGACAGAGGCGACAGACCGGAATGTCTCATTGTGACCTAC
>JAKSPR010000394.1 GCA_024404655.1 Clostridia bacterium
CGCTGGAATATCTGCGCTCCATCGCGCATCTGCGTCCCCGCGCAAACACCTTCAACGCGGTCTTCCGCGTCCGTTCCACCGCGGCATACGCAATCCATAAGTTCTTCCAGGAACGCGGCTTTGTCTATGTCAACACGCCGATCGTCACCGGCTCCGACTGTGAGGGCGCTGGCGAAATGTTCCGCATCACCTCCCTCGATCTTGAAAACCTGCCCCGCACCGAGGACGGCAAGATCGACTATTCCAAGGACTTCTTCGGCAAGTCCACGAACCTGACCGTTTCCGGTCAGCTGGAAGCAGAGACCTTTGCCATGGCCTTTGCAAATGTCTATACCTTCGGTCCGACCTTCCGCGCAGAAAACTCCAACACCCAGCGCCATGCGGCTGAATTCTGGATGATGGAACCGGAAATCGCCTTTGCTGACCTGCAGGACGATATGGAACTGGCTGAGGACATGATCAAGTATGTCATCCGCTACGTCATGGAAAACTGCGAAGCGGAAATGGAATTCTTCAACAAGTTTGTGGATAAGGGCCTCATCGAGCGTCTGACCGCCCTTGTCAACTCCGAATTCGGTCACGTCACCTACACCGAGGCGATTGAACTTCTGCAGAAGTCCGGCAAGGAATTCGACTACCCGGTCTCCTGGGGTATTGACCTTCAGACCGAGCATGAGCGTTATCTCACCGAGCAGATCTTCGGCAAGCCTGTTTTCGTCACCGACTATCCGGCAGAAATCAAGGCATTCTATATGCGCTTGAACGACGACGGCAAGACCGTTGCCGCCATGGATATGCTGGTTCCCGGCGTCGGAGAGCTGATCGGCGGTTCCCAGCGTGAAGAGCGTCTGGACTACCTCGACCGCGCTATGGAGAAGTTCCACTTAAACAAGGAAGATTACTGTTGGTATTCCGACCTGCGCAAGTACGGCGGAACCCATCATGCAGGTTTCGGTCTCGGTTTTGAGCGTCTGGTCATGTATATCACCGGCGTTTCCAACATCCGTGACGTTGAAGCATATCCCCGTACCAAGGGCCTCGCTGAGTTCTGATATTCCCAACCGTTTCAAAAGGAGTTTTCATCACCATGATCGACAACAATCATTACGAAAGCCCGTTTTCCTCCCGCTATGCCAGCGACGAGATGCAGTATCTGTTCTCCTCTGACATGAAGTTCTCCACCTTCCGCCGCCTGTGGGTGGCGCTTGCCCGCGCAGAAAAAGCCATGGGCGTCGCCATCACAGACGAACAGATCGCGGAAATGGAAGCTCATATCCACGATATCGACTATGCCAAGGCTGCCGAATACGAAAAGAAGCTGCGTCATGACGTTATGGCTCACGTTCACACCTTCGGCGACCTCTGCCCCAATGCACGCCCCATCATCCACTACGGCGCGACCTCCTGCTATGTCGGCGACAACACCGATATGATCATCATGCGGGAAGCGCTGAAGCTGGTCCGCGGCAAGCTGCTGGGCGTCATCAAGAACCTCCGCGATTTTGCGGACAAGTACAAGGCGCAGCCCTGTCTTGCCTACACCCATCTGCAGCCTGCACAGCTGACCACCGTCGGCAAGCGTGCGACCCTCTGGATGTATGAACTGACCCTCGATCTGGAAGATCTTGACTATGTTCTTTCCTCTCTGAAGCTGCTGGGCTCCAAGGGTACCACCGGCACGCAGGCCTCCTTCCTTGAAATCTTCAACGGCGACCATGAAAAGGTCAAAGCCGCAGAGGATATGATCGCAAAGGAAATGGGCTTCGACGCGGTCGTCCCGGTTTCCGGCCAGACCTACACAAGAAAGTATGATACCCGTGTGGTCAATGTTCTTGCGGGCATTGCATCCAGCGCATACAAGTTCTCAAACGATATGCGTCTGCTCCAGTCCTTCAAGGAAATGGAAGAGCCCTTTGAGAAGAATCAGATCGGTTCCTCCGCCATGCCTTACAAGCGCAATCCCATGCGCTGCGAGCGTATCTCCGCTCTTGCACGCTTCGTGATCTCCGACACCATCAACCCGCAGATCACCTCCTCCACCCAGTGGTTCGAGCGTACCCTCGACGACAGCGCAAACAAGCGTCTGTCCGTGGCGGAAGCATTCCTCGCTGTGGATGCGATCCTCAACATTTACATGAATGTCACCAGCGGTCTTGTGGTTTATCCGAAAGTCATTTACAAGCGCGTCATGGCAGAGCTTCCCTTCATGGCAAGCGAAAACATCATGATGGATGCCGTCAAGCGCGGTGCCGACCGTCAGGAAATGCACGAGAAGATCCGTGTCTACGCGATGGAAGCCGGAAAGCGCGTCAAAGAAGAAGGTCTTGACAACGACCTCATCGACCGCATCTGTGCCGATCCCGCATTCGGTCTCTCCCATGCGGACATCGACCCCATTCTGAAGCCGGAAAACTACATCGGCTGCTGCCCCGAGCAGGTCAGCGCGTTCCTTGCGGACGTTGTTGATCCTCTGCTGGTAGGCGTCGATGCCGGAAGTGCAGAACTGAAAGTCTGATTTTTTCTAAAGAAACCATGCTGCCTGCCCCGATTATCAGGGCAGGCAGTTTTTTTAAGGTTCATCATAATTTTTGGTGTGTGAGAAAGAAATAACGCAAAAAGAAGAGTCA
>JAKSPR010000395.1 GCA_024404655.1 Clostridia bacterium
TCCGCATAGGTAAATCCCGCGGAGATCAGAATCGCCGCGTTGAGCATAACGCCCTTTTTATCCATCTTATTCATCATCTCATAGGTCGACATGGTGTTGGCGAGGGTCGCAAGGAAACCAAGCGCTGCAGTGTCTCCGATACCGATCAGCCCGCCCATCTTCTCCAGCGGTTTTTTGAGGATCTTTGAAAGCAGGTAAACCATCGGGAACACGCCGGTCATGACAACAGCCGCATTAAAGCAGATCGCCGCACCCTCTTCCAGTGTGGTCAGCCCCACAACGACCTCATACCCAAGCAAAAACCGGATGATGCCCAGCCCCAGACCGACGGTAATCAGAAAGCGGATAAATAGTCCCAGAACCCGGAATGCCTTCACGCAGAACTGCGGACAAAAGAGCAGTCCCAGAACGATTCCCCCCGAAAACAAAGTCAGCGGCAGAAGGTCTATGAGCAGCAGCATAAAGGGTATGCGGAGTGCCAATCCCGCACACAGGCAGCCAAGCGGGATCGTCACGACCCCGCAGAGGAATCCCAGCAGCATGTCCCGCTGTGCTTCCTTTTTCACGATCTCCATGGAGCAGGGGATGGTGAAGGAGATCGTGCAGCCCATCATGGAGGCTACCACCAGCGCATTGAATTTTCCGATGATGTCGTCCCGCGCAGCCTCCACCGCCAGCGGTGCACCGCCCATATCGTTTGCAAACAGAGAGGCCGGTATCACCGAAGGATCAATGCCGAGCCCCTGATAGATCAGGTCAAAACAGGGGGACAGCAGTCTCGCAAGATACGGTGCCAGAACGATCATGCCGATCATCGACAGCGCCAGATTGCCGAGCAGTCCGAACCCCTTTTCAAATTCTTTCCCCATGCCGAGATGATTTCCCGTCAGCCGGTCGATGGCTGCGATCACGGAAAACCCCGCAATGAGAATGGTCAGGATATTCAAAAGTGAAGTGCCTCCGTTATGTTCTTTTTTTCCTGTTCCATTATAACACGCAGCGCTTGTCTTTTCAACAGAAAGTATCTTTTTTCTCAATAAATTTTGCACCGCCTTGCATCTTATGCCTGTTTAGTGTATATTGATTCTATCAAAAAACTTTATATCATAAGAATGGGGGAAACAGAATTCATGAAAAATCGTACCCGCAGTTTTGTTCTTGCGCTTCTGACCGTATCCTCCGCTATGCTTGCCTGCGGGGAAGCTGAAACCGGCAAGACGCCGGACAACAAGACCCCGGAAAATACCGCTGCCGGCACTGCCGCACAGGAGACCGAAGCACCGAAGGTCCTTGACAGTCTTCCCGCCCTTGACTTCGGCGGAGCCTCCGTCGCCATCAGTCACTTCGGCTCCGAAACCGTCACGGGACACGATACCTCCGACTGGGACCGCGAGCAGGGCGATATCGTCAACGACGCAATCCTTGAGCGCGACCACACCGTGGAAGACCGTCTCAACATCAAGTTGGACTACACCTGCGGCAGCGACGACTGGGACGGCTATCCCAATGATATTGCCAAGACCATCAAAGCAGCAGACTGCCCCTACGACATGATTTTCATGGAGAGCTCCCAGTGCTTCCGCCTGTGTCTGGACGGCTATTTCCAGGAACTTTCCTCCCTGCCCTACGTGGATATCAACCAGCCCTGGTGGTACAAGAGCTTCATGGACGGCGGCGCGATCACGACCGACAAGCGCTATTTCTTAACCGGTGCGTTTTCCATTTCCACCCTGGAAGGTGCCTCTGCCACCATCTTCAACAAGAAGCTTTACAATAACATCTTTGAGAACTACAACGAGCTTTACGACCTTGTCCGCGCCTACAAGTGGACCTACGAAAAGTTCCTCGGCTACTGTGCCGAAGCCTATTCCGACGTCAACGGCAACAGCGTCGCCGATGCAGATGATATCTTCGGTGTCTTCAACCGCGGCATCCACACCGTCAACTTTACTTCGATGTCCACGGGTTTAACCTACCTCAAGCGCGACCAGAACGGTCTTCCCGTGCTTGATCTCTACAATGAAGATTCCATCCGCTGGGTCGATACCCTGTGCCGCATGCTGTATGACGACAACATCTCCTACAAAGACGCAAATATCAACGGTGCCGATCATTTTGCCTCCGGCAAGGCGGTATTCTATCTCGGTCAGCTGATGGACTATGCCGGCAGCACGATCCGTTCCATGGAAGATCCCTACGGTGTTCTCCCCATGCCTGTGCTTGACGAAGGTATGGAGTATATGTCCGCTGCCGCAACGGTCAACGGTCAGAGCGCGGTCATTCCTGTGACCTCTCCCATGGACAAGAACGAGCTCTACGGCGCGGTTCTGGAAGCGATGAACTCCGAATCCTACCGCACGGTCATTCCCGCATGGTATGAAGTCGCTCTGAAATCCAAGTATGCCGACACCGCAAACGATGCAGAAATGATTGATGTGATTTACAACACCATCGACACCAGCTTTGTCATGATCGCAGACAAGCTGCTGGGAACAGGCTCTTTCTTCTACTCTCTGTGCGGAACGTCAAGAAAGGATTCCGGTCAGTTTGCTTCGACCTACGAGAAGCAGTCGAAGTCCCTTCTGAAGAAGTGGGACAAGATGATCGAATCTTATCAGAA
>JAKSPR010000396.1 GCA_024404655.1 Clostridia bacterium
GCCGTACATTGTGATCTTATCGACCTGAGCAAGCGGCAGAGCAGCATTCTTGACGACCTCAGGCAGTGCGGTCAGGTACATTTCGAGGACGGATGCTTCACCCATCTTCTTCTGTGCTTCGGCCTTCTTTTCGATGGCTTCCGCTTCGGCAATACCCTTTGCACGGATACCTTCGGCTTCCATTTCCATGGCGTACTTCTTTGCTTCTGCTTCTGCCTTCATAGCCTCGGCTCTCTGCAGCGCTTCAAACTTCTGCGCTTCTGCTTCGCGCTGACGGCGGACGAGCATTGCTTCTGCTTCTTTCTCGGTCTTGTACTTCATGGCGTCGGCCTGCTTGCGGACCTCAGCATCCAGCTGGCGTTCCTTGAGGGCGATCTGCTTTTCAGCAAGTTCCGCTTCCTTTTCGCGGCGTGCGATATCCGCATTGACCTTGGTGACCTCTATGGTCTTTCTCTGGCTTTCCTCCTGAATGGAGTATGCGGCGTCTGCTTCTGCACGCTTTGCATCGGCGCGGGTCTTCATTTCAGCCTGCTGGACGGCAAGCTCTGCGTTCTGCTCGGCAATCTTCTTGTCGGCTTCGACCTTGACCTTATTGGATTCCTGCTGTGCGTTTGCGGTAGCGATGGCGATATCACGCTGTGCGTTTGCCTTTGCGATCTGTGCGTTCTTACGGATCTGTTCTACGTTGTCGATACCCATGTTCTCAATGGTGCCTGCGGCATCCTTGAAGTTCTGGATATTGAAGTTGACGACCTCGATACCGAGCTTTTCCATATCCGGGACGACGTTCTCGGTGATCTTCTTTGCGACGCCCTGACGGTCCTGGACCATTTCCTTGAGGCCTACGGAACCGACGATCTCACGCATGTTGCCTTCCAGAACCTGTGTGACGAGGGAGATCAGTTCCGGCTGGCGCATGCCGAGCAGGGATTCTGCCGCACGCTTGAGCAGCTCGGGGTTGGAAGAAATCTTGGTGTTGGCGACGCCGTCAACCGTGACATTGATGAACTCGTTTGTCGGCACGGCTTCAGAGGTCTTGACATCGACCTGCATAACCTTCAGAGAGAGCTTATCGACCCGTTCAAAGAAGGGGACGCGCCAGCCTGCTTTACCGATCAGGATCCGTTTCTTTCCGAGACCCGAGATGATGTAAGCGGTGTCCGGCGGGGCTTTCAGATACCCTGTGACGAAAAGGATGAGGACAACGATGGCTGCTGCGATGCCGATGATGACGGGAGCTCCCAGGCCCCCTGCGACTGCTGCTGGCATAGTAAGATGCCTCCTGTTATTTATTCCAATCATAAGATGTGCGCACACCGTCTTATGTTGTGCGTCTATTATAGCATACAGTCATCTGATTGTCAATACCTTTTGCAAGAATTTTATTGATTTTTTTATAATTTTTTCACGTCCTTATTATATACGCAGATTTGTGTTCTGCCCTCCATAAAAATCCCCCCGCTGCCATTACGGCAACAGGGGGATAAGCAGGTATCAGGTTATCAGCAAAAGGTGATATCAGTGCTTTTTAGAAAGAACCACGGCTGCCATGCAGGCCATGAGGACAGCGGCAGCGGCGACACCGGCATCAGCGGTTTTGGGAGAAACCGGTGCGGGGTCAGCCGTTTCTTCGCCGGGTTCCGTTTCGGGAACATCCTCCGCGGGGGTATCTGCAGCCGGTTCTTCCTCCTCCGGGAAGATGACGGCACTGGTGACAAGGACAGCATCGGGACCCTGATCCGCCATGAGAATACGGCTGCCGATCACACCGAGCTGGGTGAAGTTCGTTGCATTGTCATAGCCGATGTGCATGACCTCGGAAAGGTCTTCCTGATTGAGGACATAGAGTTTGGAATCCGCGCCCTCATAGGTGCAGACGAGCAGATAGCCGCCCAGAGCCGCAACGCCGAAGCACTCGGGGACCTCATGATCGTACATGTAACCGGTACCGGTATAGTCGATCTTGATGACCGTATCACCCTTTGCGCCCTTTCCGGTGTTGGCAGCCATATAGATCATACCGTCGGAAGAAACGCAGATGTTGTTGCAGTCCGTGATCGGGAAAGTATTTGCCAGATCCACATAACCGCCGCCGGCACCGTTGCCGAAAGACGTATTCAGAGTGGGATTCTTTACATCGGTGACGTCGTAGCAGTAAATTCTGTCAGTATCGTAGTTGGTAACAAAGTAAAGGTAAACCTTTCCGTCTTTTTCGAGAACGGCGGCGCCGTTGACACCGACCTTGCCCTCGATCTCGATCTTGACCCATTTGACTTCTTCCAGACCGTCAGCTTTGCAGATCGCAAAGTAGACAGCGCCGTTATTGGCCTTGTTGGCTACGCCCATGTAGACGTATCCTCTGCTGTCGCAGGCGATGGCCTTGATATAGGCACCGGGATCTTCATCCTCATTGAAGACATAGGAGCAGACGGGAGCACCGGTATAAGCGTTGAACTGATAAACCGTGGGAGTACCGCCGTTTAAGAAACCACCGTAGTAGTAAAGACCATTGGGATCGACAGCGAACGCACGCATCTGCACTGCATCCAGCTCACCGTTTTCATAGAGCGCGAACTCTTCAAGGGTGAGGTCTGCAAAGGCTCCGTC
>JAKSPR010000397.1 GCA_024404655.1 Clostridia bacterium
CATCCGGAGCTTCTGTTCAATGATCCGGAAATACAATGAAACCGCGGTGAAAAGAAATGCTTGCCTACAAAACCTATCTTGAAAAACTGACCGGCTGCTTTACGGGAAAAGCAGTCGGAGGAACACTCGGTATGCCTCTGGAGGGTCATATCGGAACGACTGACGTGACCTATTACAATCCGGTCCCGACAGAAATGATCGCAAACGATGACCTTGACCTGCAGGTCGTGTGGCTCGAAACCATCCGCGAAAAGGGACTTCCTGTGACGAGACGGGATCTGGCTGACGGCTGGCTTGCCCATACCAGAGTGCTCTGTGATGAGTACGGTGCATGTATGCGCAATATGCGGAACGGTCTTTATCCGCCGCTGTCAGGTGCTTATGACAATCTCTGCACTGCCGGCATGGGTTCCGTCATCCGCACGGAGATCTGGGCAGCTCTTGCCCCCGGTGACCCTGACCTTGCCGTACAGCTTGCACTGGAAGACGCCTGTGTCGATCATGCCCGCGACGGTGTGGATGCGACTGCTTTCATGGCAGCGCTGGAAAGTCTTGCCTATACGGAATCGGATATCAGCATGCTGATTGATTCCGCTATGTCCTATCTGCCGGAGCAGAGCCGTGTCCGCAGAATGCTCACCGATGCTCTTGCATGGTGGGAGGAAACGAAGGATGCCCGCGCTGTGCGGGAAAAGATTCTCGGTACCTATCCGTGGATCAACTGGACTGACGTTGCCATCAATGCTTCCTATATTATCCTCGGCCTTCTGGACGGCGAGCAAGAGAGCGATCCCATGAAGAAAATCTCCCGCGGCATATGTACTGCGGTCGGTCTGGGACATGACGCCGACTGCACCGGTGCGACCCTTGGTTCCATTTTCGGCATCCTCTATCCGGATTCCTTTGACGAGCGCTGGACAAAGCCGCTGGGCGACGCACTGGTTCTTTCCTATACTATTGTCGGTATGCACGAGGTGAAGACGATTCCCGAACTTTGCATGCAGATCGCAGACGTCTGCTGCGAGGTGCAGAAGTTCTATCATTCCGTCGTGACCTTTGCAGATGCCGAAGAGCCGAAGAACGCGCTGCGCATCCGCGCGGTCTCTTCCGATGCCCACCGTCTGCGCCGCGGAAAAGCAGTCTCTGACTATAATGAGCGCGAAGCGCTGATCTCCGTCACGCCGTTTACAATCAATATGATTTATCCCGAATCGGTCGCCCATAAGCCCGGCGAAACTCTGACCTACACCGCTGAAATCTTCCATCCCAAGGGACACAGCCTTACCGGATGCCTGTCTCTGCATCCCTCCGACGGCTGGACCGTAACGCCGGAAAAATTTCCCCTGTCCGGAGAAAAGATGACGATCACCTTTTCCGTGACCGCGCCTGTTGACAAAATCCGCAGAACCTGCAAAAATTCACTGACTTTCTCCTTTGTCACAGCCGAGGATATCACGATCGACATCCCCTGCGGCCTTATGACGACAATCCCAGCCGTTCATGTGGAAGCAGCATGGGACGGCGAGACCTGCCCGCCGGATTCTCTGTTTGAGGGAGGGGAACTGCAGCAGTGGACAGAGTGGTCTCATCCTGTGGGAACATGCGGCGGACATCTGTACGCTTTTGAAATGCGCACGCCTTATCTTTCTTTCCCCGCAGTGTTCAGTATTCAGGCTCCCGGCAAATTCCGCCTCTGGCGCAACGGGGAGCTGCTCAAAACCTACGATGGTCCCGACTATAATCCCACCTTCCACCGTGCCCAGAGCGCTGTCAAACTGCCCATTGCCAACGACTGGGACAGATACGTCGTCTATGTGGAGCGGGAAGAGCAGGCAGATGTTTCACCCGAAAACTGTGAGCCTTTCTTCCGTGCCCGCTATGACGGCAGACTGCTGTTCGGTCTTGCCGAGTGGAAGACGCTCAGCTGGCTTGACGAAGCGGAATTCCGTATTCCGCAGCTTGGAACAAAATAAAGAGGTATTTTTCATGATGACAATGAAAACCAGAGCTTCCGCAGCGTTCAACCGATATGCGCTGACCTATTCTTCCCCCTGCCCGCTGCGCGGGGAAATTACCTATACTATTGACAACACCGCGCATACCGAGGTCTTTTATCTCGACGCCGGGGAGAACAAAGTATTTTCTTCTTATATCGATGTATACCTTGACGGAAAAACCGCAGATGCAGGCGATATCTGCATCACCTTTGAGAGGATCCCCGGGGATGATACGGTTGTCAGCGGAGAACTGTCCGTCCCGGCGGAATGTACCTTTGATACCGCGCCTGTGTACGCAAAAGAGACATACTATTTTGAAAACGAGCGCTACCGCGTGGGTGTGGAGCTTGCATGGGGCGGGGGACTTTCCTGTATCATCGACAAGCGCTGCACAGTTCCCGGCCTTGGCAATCTGCTCAATCATTTTGACACCGGGCGTCTTGTACAGCAGTCCTATTACGGTACAAGCGAGCCGCCCTATGTGATGGGCGAGTTTATGGGAAACCGATGGTGCTATAATCCCGTGCAGGGCGGCGACCGCGGCAACAACAAGTCAAAACTGATCGAGTGCCGTATCGGGGAAAACGAAATCTA
>JAKSPR010000398.1 GCA_024404655.1 Clostridia bacterium
TCAATATGGAAATGTGCCTTCGTAAACCATAACGGCACTGCCGGTGAGGATGATGCGATCTTTGGTATAGTTGACTGTCATCTCACCGCCGGGAAGACGAACCGTAATGTCGGTATCTTCATCGCAGTATCCGTTTTCACATGCTGCCGCGACTGCTGCACAGGCTCCGGTACCGCAGGCGAGTGTAGCACCGTTGCCACGTTCCCAGACACGAACGCGGAGGGAGGTTCTGTTGACGACACGGACGAATTCCGTGTTGATCCGCTCCGGGAACATCGGAGCATGTTCAAACTGCGGTCCCAGTTTTTCAAGATCAATTCCGTCGATGGCATCGCAGAAGACCACGCAGTGCGGGTTGCCGACCGACACACAGGTCACATCCCACATTTTCCCTGCAACCTCGATCGGAGCAGATACAAGGCAGTCAAGCTCTGTCTCTGCAGGCAGAGATTCGGCTGCAAGATCGGCTTTGCCCATATCAACGGATACAGAACTGACAACACCGTCCTGCAGATATAGATGCAGTCGGCTGATGCCGCCGGCGGTCTCCACAGTCAGAAATTCCGAACGGATATAGCCTTTGTCATAAAGATATTTGCCGACACAGCGCAGGTTGTTGCCCGCAGTCTGTCCTTCACTGCCGTCCCGGTTGAAAGTGCGCATTCTGGCATCAGCCTTACGGGAAGTTTCAATCAGAACGATACCGTCAGCACCGATACCATAATGAGGGGTACAGAGGGTGACACAGAGGGATTCCGGACTTGTGATCTTACCGTCAAAGTTCTCAATGAAGATATAGTCATTTCCGCAGGAGTGCATTTTGGCAAATGGAATCTGGGTCTTCCAGCGGCGCATGGCATTGATGTTGACAAGCTCGGTGTTTCTGCAGTTATAATGGCTTTCAAGGATTTCCGCAAGAGCATTTGCCGTATCGAGGGAGGTCAGGCAAGGAATACCCAGCTGCATGGCTCTTCTGTGAATACGGATATAGTCGCCGAAGGTCGCATCGACCACAGCGCCGGTATATATGATATACTGATAGTCACCGTTTTCCATCTCTGCCGGAATGGTATCACCCTCAACCGATGTCACGGGAATACCCATGGAAGCGATCACAGCGGCAGTACCGGGTGTCGCATAGAGTTCTGTGCCGAGGTCATAGAACCGCTTGGCAAGGGACAGTATTTCCTGATAGTCCGATTCTTCGACGCTGATGAGAACGCCCATCCGGCCATCCTTATGGGACTTCATGGTCATGCCGGAGGCAGTCAGGCCTTTGAACAGTGCTTCTGCCATGGTTCTGCCGACGCCGAGCACTTCACCTGTGGATTTCATTTCCGGGCCGAGAATGGAGTTTGCGTCATCCAGTTTCTCAAAGGAGAAGACCGGAACCTTGACAGCAAAATACGGCGGTGTACGGTAAAGGCCCGTACCGCAGCCAAGATCTTTGAGTTTCGCGCCCAGCATGACGCGGGAGGCGATATCCACCATGGAAACACCGGTAACTTTGCTGATATACGGCACCGTGCGGGACGCGCGTGGGTTGACCTCAATGACGTAAAGTTCCCCTTCAAAAATGAGGTACTGGATATTGACGAGACCTTTTGTGCCGAGAGCCAGCGCCAGTTTTTCGGAACACTCGCAGACCGTTTTGCGCATTTTATCGCTCAGGTGATAAGGCGGATAAACAGCGATTGAGTCACCGGAATGGACACCGGCCCGCTCGATATGTTCCATGATGCCGGGGATCAGAACATCATCACCGTCCGAAATGACATCGACTTCAAGCTCGGTTCCGGGCATGTATTTATCCACAAGAACCGGGTTCTCAATGCTGCCCGCGAGGATACGCTCCATATAGGAGATGGTCTGTTCCTTAGTGCGGACAATGCACATATTCTGACCGCCGATGACATAAGAGGGACGCAGAAGGACAGGATAGCCGAGTTCTTCTGCAGCAGCCAGAGCTTCCTCCGTCGTCATGACGGACATACCGCGGGGACGGCGGATTGCAAAGCTCTCAAGGAGCGCATCAAAACGCCCGCGGTCTTCTGCCAGATCAATACCGTCAGCGGAAGTGCCAAGGATATTGTATCCCCGTTTGTCAAGGTATCCGGTCAGCCGGATTGCTGTCTGACCGCCGAAGGCGACAACAACGCCGATGGGTTTTTCCACGGCGAGAATGCTCTCCACATCTTCAGGATACAGCGGTTCAAAATACAGACGATCCGCGGTATCATAGTCGGTCGAGACGGTCTCGGGGTTGTTGTTGATGATGACGACGTCATATCCCAGCCGCCGCAGGGTACGCACGCAGTGGACAGAGGAATAGTCAAATTCGATACCCTGCCCGATCCGGATAGGACCGGAGCCAAGTACAACTATGACAGGTTTTCCGGATCTTGCAAAGGTTCTGGATTCACAATAAGCATCTGTTGTGGAATAGAAATACGGTGTTTCAGCATCAAATTCCGCACCGCAGGTATCGACCATCTTATAGTTGAAAAGCATGGAATCCGGCAGTTCTTCCATTCCTGTGAGCGATTTCAGTGCTTTA
>JAKSPR010000399.1 GCA_024404655.1 Clostridia bacterium
CCGAATCCCGTCAAAATCATAGAGAAAATCCCGTGTATTTCCGTGAAGTTCCGTTGCCGCGATCTGATCAGCGGAAAATCCGTACGCAAGCGGAGTATAGGCGATGTGGTCAAGACCCATGGGCTCCCAGAAGACTTCCGAAAGGAAAACGTCAAGCGGCTCCCCTGTGACCTTTTCAAGGATGAAGGTCATGAGCATATAGCCGATATCGGAATAAAGCGGCTCCCCGCCGGGCTTTTTCATCAGCGGTGTGCGGAACAGAAGTTCCGGAATGTCAGACTTTTCAAAATCCGTCCCCTGATATAGAACATTTTCATATTCCGGACCGGATATCCGCTTTGACACATCATAATGCGGGTCATAGTAATGGAGGGATGGCGGAAATCCCGCCTGATGGGAGAGCACTTCACGAACGGTGATGCTCCGCTTCCATTGAATCTGTTCTTCCCTGTCTACACGCTCGCCCTGTTCATAGGAAATGTCTATGACATCCTCAGCAAAGCCATCACCGAGAATATCAACGACCGGGGTATCAAGGTCAAGTGCTCCTTGGGACACAAGGTACTGAACCGCATAAATGACCGCATACATTTTTGTGTTGCTGGCAAGATCATAAAGGGTATCTTCGGTGACAGGAGCACCTGTTTCAAGCCGTTCTCCGTTTTCATTATAGGAATTTGCCAATCCCCAGCAGTTTTCGTATAACATCTTCCCGTCTTTCATGACAGCGATCTGGGCTGACGGGAAACCATGGGCGATATCTGCGCTGACAATATCGTCGATCGCCTCAAACGCGATTTCAAGAAGCGGATAATCGCTGCTTTCGGACTCTGCCTGCATGGTTTGTGCTTCAGTCTGTGCATGTGGCTGTAGCTTTTCCTGTGTGCAGGAGGGCAGAAACAGTTCCATCGTCAGAACGAGGGCAAGGATAAAAATCACGATCTGCGATCTTTTCATATTTCGGTACCCTCCTGTTCTGTTAGATTCTATCTATGATTATAAACGTTTTCAATCACTTGTCAAGTCTTTCCATTCATTCTGTCCGGAAAACGATGAAAGACTTGTTTCTTCAAAATAAGTTTTTTAGAAAAACTCTTGCAATCTGTGGCGGAATCGGATATAATTACCATAGAACAGGTTCTGAAAGGAGATATTTATGAAAAACGCAACAAAAGCTGTGACTGGTCTTCTTCTGCTTGCCATCGCAGCGTCAACTGCTGCCTGCGGCAGTGAAACGTCCACCCCGGCCGCAACGGATGCCAAGGACAGCGCTCCACAAATCGAGACAGAAGCCGTTACGGAAGATGCTTCCATTCCAAAAGCTGATTTTGAAGGTTATCAGGTCAATTTCCTTGTTACAGAGGATTCCTGGGGCTGGTGGCACATCGGCGCCGATGAGGAAACCGGTGAAACTCTGCAGGATGCCACCTGGGCACGCAACCGTCAGGTCGAAGACCGTCTGAACATCAAAATCGCTGAGACAAGCGCATGGTATAGTGAAACGCCCGATATGCTCTCCCGCGCCATTACCGCAGGTGATTACGCATACGATGTGGCGACCATGCCCACAGACCCGATCTGTAAACTGTCCGCAGAGGGCATGCTGCTGGGGACAGAGGAACTGCCGAACCTGAAACTCTCCGAACCGTGGTGGAATGAGAAAGCCATCCGCGATATTGCCATCGGCAAGAACGCCTATATGCTGATCGGCGATATCCACCAGATGTTCTATGAATCCCACTATGCCATCATGTTCAACCGCGAGCTGATCACCAAGTACGATATGGAAAGCCCCTATAACCTGGTCGCAGACGGCAAGTGGACCTTTGACACCATGCACACAATGGCCCAGACGGTCTCTGCCGATGTCAACGGTGACGGTGCATTTACTCCCGACAGCGATACATTCGGTATCTGCCTGCATACCAATTCTTCCATGTCCATGATCCTTGCGCTCGGTGCTTCCCTGATCACCCGTGATGCGGACGGTGCTCCTGTCTTCAACGGCGTCAGCGAGCGCTATGTCGAAGCCTATCAGAAGGTCTGCCGCCTGTTTTCCGATAAGAATGTTGCCCAGCACAATCTGACCAAGAACATGAATACCGTAGACGGCGGTTACAACGGAATCTTTACGGATGGCAGAAGTCTGTTCCTTGTGGAAGTCGTCGGTGAGCTCAGCAAATTGAGAAGCATGAACAATGAATTCGGTATCGTTGCCATGCCGAAATTCGATGAAGCATCCGACTACATCACGCCTGTCTATCACGGTGCTATGGGTGTCTGTGTTCCTATGACCTCTGATCCGGAGAGAACCTCCACGGTACTTGAAACCATGGCACGCATTTCCTATGATACCATTCGTCCGGCCTATTACGATGTCATGCTTGGTTCCAAACTTGTCCGTGACGAAAAGAGCACAGAAACACTGGATGTCATTCTGAAAAGCGGTTCCTTTGAAATCGCCTATATCTACGACTGGGGCGGACTGCGTCTGCTGATCGAAAAGAACGCCTACCAGGGAAAAGAGGATATCACCTCCATCATTGAGAAGGAATC